>JAOPWO010000455.1 GCA_025965635.1 Modestobacter sp.
GCCCGCGCTCGGCGCGCTGCTGGCCGCCGGCGAGCTCGCGGTCGCCGACCTGCCCGGCCTGGGAGCCGAGGACCAGCTCACGCTGGCCCGGCGGCTGGTCACCGAGTCGGTCGTCGTCGTGCCCGACGCGGCCGCGACATGACCCGCGGACCCGGATGAGCGCCGACCCCGCGCCGGCCGGCCCACCGGTCCCGTCCCGGCGGGAAGGCCGGCTGGACGATGCCCGCTGCTCGGTGCAGGCCCTGCTGCGTGGCGACTCGGTCAGCGCGACTGCGCCGCCGGCCCGGCAGTGGCTGCTGGTCGAGCAGCCCGGCCCGTGGGGACGGGACGCGCTGCTGGAGTCCCGGTTCGACCACCGGGTCGCCTCCCGGCTGTCCGCCCGGGCACGGGAGGCCGGGGTGCGCATCCAGCTGGTGCGTCGTCCCGGCCGCCGGCTGGAGGATTCCCCGCTGCGCTGGGCGTGGGCCGACGTCCGCCCGGGCCGGGAGTCCGTCCGCTGGTCGACCCGGGCCACCGACGTCGAACTGCTGTACGCGCCGTGGGACGACACGGTGGGCGAGCCGTCGGTCACCCCGACATACCTGGTCTGCACGCACGGCGGACACGACACCTGCTGCGCGGTGCGCGGCCGTCCGCTGGCCCAGGGCCTGCCGGTCGACCCCGCCGACGTCTGGGAGACCAGCCACCTGGGTGGCGACCGGTTCGCCGCCAACGTGCTGGTGCTGCCGCACGGGTTCGTCTACGGACAGGTACCCGGGGACGGCGCGGCGCTGGTCGAGGCGCACACCGACGGCCAGGTGGCGTTGCCGTGGCTGCGCGGCCGGGCCGGGCTGGGGACGCCCGCGCAGGCTGCCCAGCAGCACGCCCGCACCGAACTGGGCCTGCTCGGCGTCGGCGACCTGGTCCCCCGCGGGGTGCGGTCGCTGCCTGCACCGGCGCCCGGGGTGGAGCGGTGGTCGGTGACCCTGGCCGGGCCCGCGGGCGACGTCGTCGTCAGCGTGGAGAGCCGTCTCTCCGCTGAGGCGCACCGGCTCACCTGCGGGGCGCTGCAGCCGCAGCACTGGCGCACCTGGCACCCGCTCGACCTGCGGGTCGTGGCGGCCACCTGAGGTCCCGGCGGTCAGCCGAGCGCGGTGCCCCGGGCGAGCAGCAGCGGGATCGCCAGCTCGGTGGTGGTGAGCGAGCCGTGGTAGGCGGCCAGCGTCGAGGGGAACGGCTCCTGCCGGGTGGCGGTCAGCGCCCAGCTGCCCCGGGCCAGCGCGACGACGTCGCCGATCCGGTCGGCGACGGCCGACCCCACCGACCCGAACACACCACTGGCGATCGCCTCGTCCCGGCCGACCACCCAGGCCCGGTGCGCGAGCACGCCCTGCCAGGTGGCGAGCACGTCGGCCGCCGCGCCGGGCTCGGCGTGCACGTAGCGGGCGCGGGGCTCGCCGGCCATCACCCGGACGCCCTCCCACAGCTCGGGGACGGCGTCGAGGTCGAGCCGGGTGTGCTCGGGGACGTCGAGCATGCCGTGGTCGGCGGTGACGAGCAGCGCCGCGTCGTCGGGGAGACCGGTGACGAGTTGCTCGACCAGCCGGTCGACCACGCCGAGCTGGTTGCGCCAGCTCGGCGAGTCGACCCCGCGGACGTGGCCGGTCAGGTCGAGGTCGGCGTGGTAGCCGTAGACGAGCGATCGGGGCCCGGCGGCCAGCGACCGGTGCACCATCGCGGCGAGGTCGCCGGCGCTGACGGCGGAGGTGTAGTCCGCGCCGCGATAGGCGGCCCGGGTGAGGCCGGACCGGGCGAAGGCGTGCGGCCCGACCACGGTGCAGGCCACACCGGCGGCCGCGGTCTGCTCGAAGACCGTCGGCTGGGCCTGCCACTGCAGCGGGTCGGGGTCGTCGGTCCACTGCACGTGGTTGAGCGTGCGGTCCTCCCCCGGCACGTCGGTGACGAAGCCGAGCACGCCGTGACTGCCCGGCGGCAGGCCGGTCCCGAGGGTGGTCAGGCTGACCGGGGTGGTGCTGGGACAGGGGGCGCTGAGGTCGCCGACCGGACTGGCCAGGGCGTTGAGCACCGGGGCGAGGTCCGGGTGGGCGCGGACCAGGTCCGCGCCGAGCCCGTCGACCAGCAGCACGGCGACCCGGCGGGCGCCGGCCAGCGCGTCGGTGAGGCCCAGCGGGTCGATGGGGAGGTCGGTGCGCCGGACGGGGGCGCCGAGGGCGGCGCTGACCCCGGGCAGGACGTCGGCGAGGGTGGCGGTGCCGTAGACCGGCCGGACCAGGCCGGCGGGCAGCGGTGGGAAGACACCGGCTCCCCCACCCTCTGCACGCTCAGGACGGCCCCCTGGCCGGGGCCGGCCGTCGGGGGACGTCACGGGCGGGTGGCGAGCACGTGCAGGCCTGCGGCGACGTCCCGGTACGGCGAGCTGCCGGCGAGCTCGAGCTCGAGGGCGCGGATGGCGGCCGGGTCGGCACCGGAGGAGGCCCCGAGCAGTTCGGTGACGACGGAGACCCCCCGCCACTCCCCGGGAACCAGCCCTGCCCCGGTGACCAGGGCGAGCAGTTCGGGCGGGCTGAAGCGGCGGCGGGCCGGGCGGGCCCGCCCGGGGGCCGGGTCCTGGTCTGCCAGCAGCCCCCGGGCCTCCTTCGGGTGGCCGCTGACCGCGCGGGCGAGGACCGCGCCGGCCCGGTTCGCGGTGGCGATGGACAGCTGCCCGCCGGGGCGGAGCACCCCGGCGATCTCGCGCAGCGTGCTCACCGGGTCGTCGACCACCTCGAGCACGGAGTGGCAGAGCACGAGGTCGAACTGGTCCCCAGGGGCGCTGCCGGCCGGCGCGCCGTCCAGGACCGCGCGCATCCGGTCGCCGTCACCCTGCAGGCCCCGCACCCGCGAGCCCACGCCGGCGGTGTCGGCCCGGCGGTGCAGGGTGGCCAGCGCGTCGGCGCTCGGGTCGACGACGGTGACGTCGTGCCCGAGCTGGGCGAGCGGCACGGCGAACATGCCACTGCCGCCGCCCACGTCGAGCACCCGCAGGGGCGTGCCGGCCTCGACCACCGGGGAGAGCACCGCCCAGATCACGACGGTCCGGGCGGGTGGCTGCGCTCCGGGAACGGGGTCGGTGGACACCCGTCGGAGCCTAGTGGCGGCCCTCCCCCACCGCCGCCCCCCGAGTCGCGAGGAGGACCGCGTTCCGCCCCGTCCGGGTACCGCAGGGCCCGCCGCGAGCGTGCAGGTGGCGGGGGGCGGCGGGGCCCTTCCTCAGTGCCCGGAGCTGCCCGGGCTGGAGTGCCAGAGCTTCCGCGGCGCCCCCGATGCCTCCCGTCTCGCGGCCAGTTTGGTGTTCTCACCGGCGGGCTCGATGTCGGCGTAGGGCGACATCCGGAAGCCGGTCGGGTGCACCAGCACCGGCCGGACCACCACCGGGCGGGGACCGTGCGAGGCAGCCGCCCCGGCGATCGCCTGCTCCGTGCAGGTGCCCGGCGCGGCCATCAGCTCAGCCACCGCGGCCAGCCCCCCGGACTCCCACGCCTCGTGCAGCGCCGGCAGCTCCCACGCCCCGGTCGCCCGCATCGAGACCCCGCGAGGACCGGTGCGGCGCAGCACCCCGCGCACCACCAGCAGCCAGGAGTGGAAGACGGTGGCGGCGTAGGGACCCTGCACGTCTTCGAAGAAGGTCGAGTCCGCGCACCCGGTCCCGTCGTCCAGGGTCACGAAGACCACCCGGCGCCCCGACCGGATCGGCGGGGTCTGGGTGGCCACCTTCACCCCGGCCACCAGCACCTCGACCCCGCTGCGGCACTGGAGCAGCTCCCCGGCCGGCACCGCCCCGAGGGCAGCCAGGAACGGCCGGTAGAACTCCACGACGTGCCGGCTGGCGTCCAGTCCCAGCACCTCCAGCTCGGCCCGCACCCGCTCCGCGTCGGTGAACTCCGGCAGGCCGCTGGAGACGAACTCGGCCGGCCCCGCTCCCGCGGCGCCGTCCCCGCAGGCTCCTTCCGCGCCGGCTCCCTCCGTGCCGAACAGGTCCGCGCCGAAGAGGTCCAGCCCGAGCTGGCCCCCACTGCTCGCCCGCGCACCGCTGCGGCTCCACCGGTCCAGCTCGCCGATCTGCAGCAGCAGGTCGCGCCGGGTCATCTGCTGCCGCCGCCGGGTGGGCCGGCCGCCCTCGCTGTCGCGCACCTCGAACCCGTACACGGAGTCGAAGCCCCCGGCGAGCACCAGCCGCTCCGCCACCGGCCGGGACACCCCCGCCCGCTGCCAGAAGTCGGCCAGCGACCGGTAGGGCTGCCCGGCGGTGATCCGGGCGACCTCCGCGTCGGAGATGCCCTTGACGTCGGCCAGCGACAGCCGGATGCCGTACCGGCCCGGCTCGGGCATCGTGGCGGGCATCCACGACGGCCGGCGCGGTGCGCCGTCGTCCTCCGGTCCCGCGGTGCCGTCCTCCTCGTCGCCGTCGTCGTCCACCCGCTCCACCCGGTAGGTGCCGGCCGAGGCGTTCACGTCCAACCCGAGCACCCGGACCCCGAAGTTGCGGGCGTCGTCGAGGATCAGCCTCTTGGGGTACATCCCCGGGTCGTGGGTGAGGACCCCGGACAGGAACGCGGCCGTGTGGTGGGTCTTGAGCCAGGCCGACTGGTATGTGGGCAGTGCGAAGGCCGCCGCGTGGGCCTTGCAGAAGCCGAACGACCCGAAGGCGACCAGCACCTCCCAGACCTGCTCGGCCACTGCGACCGGGAACCCCTCCTCCAGTGCCCCGGGCACGAACCAGGCCCGGACCTCGGGATGGGCGTCCTTCTCCCCCAACGCGCGGCGCACCTCGTCGGCCTCGGCCAGGGAACAGCCGGTCATCGCCGCCACGATCATCAGCACCTGCTCGTGGAAGACCACCACCCCGGCGGTCTCCTCCAGCGCCTCCCGCAACGCCGGGTGCGGGTAGACCGGCTCCCGCCAGCCGTTCCGGGCCATCAGGAACGGGGTGACCATGTCGCTCTTGACCGGGCCGGGCCGGAACAGCGAGATGTCGACGATGAGGTCCTCGAAGGTCTGCG
>JAOPWO010000464.1 GCA_025965635.1 Modestobacter sp.
CGCTGGAGCTGTTCGTCGACACCGGCCTGGCCGACGTCGTCCTGCCTGAGCTGTCGGCGCTGCGGATGGAGATCGACGAGCACCACCAGCACAAGGACGTCTACGTCCACTCGCTCACCGTGCTGGACCGGGCCATCGCGCTGGAGGTGGCCGACCCCGACGCCGACTCCCCCGACCTGGTGCTGCGGCTGGCCGCGCTGCTGCACGACATCGGCAAGCCGGCGACCCGTCGGCACGAGGCCCGCGGCGGGGTCTCCTTCCACCACCACGAGGTGGTCGGCGCCAAGCTGGTGCGCAAGCGGCTGACGGCGCTGCGGTACCCGAAGGAGGTCATCGAGGACGTCTCCCGGCTCACCTTCCTGCACCTGCGCTTCCACGGGTCCGGCCGCGGCGAGTGGACCGACTCCGCCGTCCGCCGGTACGTCACCGACGCCGGCGACCTGCTCCCCCGGCTGCACAAGCTGGTGCGCTCGGACTGCACGACGCGGAACAAGCGGCGGGCGGCGATGCTGGCGGCGACCTACGACTCGCTCGAGCAGCGGATCGAGGAGCTGTCGCAGCAGGAGGACCTCGCCCGGGTGCGCCCGGACCTCGACGGCAACCGGATCATGGCGCTGCTCGGGATCGAGCCCGGGCGCGAGGTCGGCGAGGCCTGGCGGTTCCTCAAGGACCTGCGGCTGGAGCGGGGCCCGCTGGAGCCGGCGGAAGCGGAGGCGGAGCTGATCGCCTGGTGGTCCGCCCGCTGAGTGGAGTGTGAGCGCGCAGGTCTTCTGCGCTCCCGGACCCCGTCGTGGACAGGGTCGGCGGGACCGTCCCCGTTCGCGCCATGCGGCGGGCGACGTGGCGGTGACCGTTGCGCGCCGGAGGGACGTCGCTGCACACCCTGGTCGAGTGCGGCGCTCCGGTCCGGGGGCCGAGGTCGGAGCCCTACGGCTGCGGGACCGAGCTCCGTGCACTCGTCGGCTGAGCGGAGTCCGAGAGTGACGGAAACCTGCGCGTGCGCACTCCGCTCACGCGCCAGAAGACGGCGGCGGTGAGCAGGTAGCCGATCCCCACGACCAGCAGCATCGCCCAGGAGACCCCGGACGCCGGCAGCAGCAGCGCACCGACCAGCAGGGCGAGCACGAAGGTGACGTTGAACAGCGTGTCGTAGACGGAGAACACCCGGCCCCGGAAGTCGTCCTCGACCGACTCCTGCAGTGTGGTGTCGACGCAGATCTTCACCGCCTGGGCCACGAAGCCCAGCGCGAACACCGCCGCGACGACCGCCGCCGGGCGGAACAGCCCGCCCAGCCCCAGCTGGCCCACCCCGCCGACGACCAGCAGCAACGTGATCCAGCGGGCCTTGCCCAGCTGCCGCACCGCCCAGGGGGTCACCGTGGCCGCCAGCAGGGTGCCGGCCGCACCGGCCGCGAGCACCTCCCCCAGTCCGGCCAGCCCACCCGGGAACAGGCCGGAGGTGTCGGTGAAGGTGTTCCGGTAGAGCAGCAGGGTCATCAGCGTCAGCAGCCCGTAGAAGACCCGGTGGACGCTCATCACGGTCAGGACGACGGCGGCCGGCGGGTGGGAGAGCACGTGCTGGGCGCCGGCCAGCATCCCGTGCAGCACGTCCCGGGCGCTGACCGTCGCGGTCGGCGTCTCGTGGCCGGGGCCGAGGTAGGGCCGGGGGAACCCCGCGACGACCGTGGAGGCGACGACGTAGGGCAGCGCGGAGGCCAGCGCGAGCGCGGCGTAGCCGGTGTTGCCCGACCCGAGCGACGTCGTCGCCACGATCGCCGCCCCGCCGCCGAGCACCGCGGCGACCGCCCCGGACGTGGTCGACAGCGCGTTCGCCGACACCAGCGACGGCGCATCGGTGGTGTGCGGCAGGCCGGCGGACAACGCGGACAGCACGAACCGG
This sequence comes from Modestobacter sp., assembly GCA_025965635.1. Classification (GTDB taxonomy): domain Bacteria; phylum Actinomycetota; class Actinomycetes; order Mycobacteriales; family Geodermatophilaceae; genus Modestobacter. Next base: position 1,901 of record JAOPWO010000464.1, read on the forward strand.
TTGACCGAGAACACCGCCAGGCCGGCCACGTAGAACCCGGCCCCCTGCACCCCGGCCAGGATCAGCCCGGCGACGACGGCAACCAGCACCGCCCGCACCAGGTTGGCCACCAGCAGCACCTGACGGCGGCTCCAGCGGTCCAGCCACACCCCGGCGAACGGGCCGACCAGCGAGTAGGGCAGCAGCAGGATCGCGAAGCCGACGGCCACGTCGATCGGGTCGGCGGCCCGCTGCGGGTTGAACAGCACGGTGCCGGCCAGCGCGGCCTGGAAGACGCCGTCACCGAACTGGGAGCTCAGCCGGGTGAGCAGCAGGCGGACGAAGTCACCCCGGTGCAGGAGGTGCCGCACGGTGGTAGGTGCCCGGTCCATCACCGCCTGCTCCACCTCCGCCACAGTACGGCGCTGTAGACACCCCGCCAGCCGACCGGGAGGACACGCCGTGCGCACGGCAGGGAGGGACCACGCCCCCCCTGCGGAGGCAGCCCTGAGGCACACTGGGAGGCGATGACCTCGGTGCCCTCGTCACCCGATCCCGACCGCCGTCCCGTAGCCGGACCGGCGGCCGGCAAGCGACGCCGCGATGCGGCTCCGGCACTGTCCGTGGGTCGCCTGGACGACGTCCGCCCCGGTTCCCTGCTGGTCGCGATGCCGGCGCTGACCGACCCCACCTTCGCCGGTGGCGTGGTCTACGTGCTCGACCACTCCGCGACCGGCACCCTCGGGGTGGTCCTCGGCCGGCCGAGCGAGGTGCGCATCCGCGACGTCCTGCCGGGCTGGGCCGAGCTGGCGGTGGAGCCGGGCGTCTTCCACGTCGGCGGTCCCTGCGAGACCGACACGGCGCTGTGTCTGGCCACCACCGGCAGCGCCCGGCCGGCCGACCCCGACAGCGGGCTCCGGCAGGTCGCCGGCGAGGTGCACCTGGTCGACCTGGACGTCGACCCCGACGAGCTGGCCGGTGAGATCACCGGCCTGCGGGTGTTCGCCGGGTACGCCGGCTGGTCCGACGGCCAACTGGCCGGGGAGATGGCCGAGGGCGCCTGGGCGTGCGTGGCCGGCACCCCGGCCGACGTGCTGGCCGGCTCGTCCGGCCCGGAGCTGTGGCGGTCGGTGCTCCGTCGGCAGCGCGGCCGGCTGGCGGTCCTGTCGACCGCGCCGGCCGACCCCGCCGCCAACTGACGCACCCCCGGGCGCGGCTGGGACCGATGGGACGACGCCGCGGGACCTGCTGGGCGTGTCGGCCGGTCGTCTGGTAGGAACAGTGCTGCACGAGGGGGGCGACCTGGGGAAGAGGCCGCCCCCCTCGTGCTCGTCCGTGGAGCCGTTGTCCCGACGGTCTGCCCGGCGCTCCTACCGGACCCCGAGCGCCTCGGCGATCTCCGGGTGGTCTCCGGCGTCGACGGTCTCCCGGTCGGCCGGCAACTCGATCTCCCGCTCCCCGTGGTCGGCCAGCGTGATGGTGACGTCGAACTCCTGGTCGGGCAGCCGCGTGACGTACTGGAGCAGGAGGCCGCGGTCGGCCGCCACGGTCACCGTGGCCCCGCCGCCGGTGCGGAACATCGAGGCCAGCTCCCCGTTGACCGACCGGGTGCCCTGCCACGTGTACTCGTTCTCGGTGAAGGAGCGCGGGTCGTCCGCCGCACGGGCGGACAGTCGCGGCACCATCTGCACGAGCACGTCGATCAGCGAGGCGGTGCCCTCCGCGTTCGTGCTGGCGATCGGCCGTCGCACGTAGTCCGCCCCGGGCAGCCCGGCAGCCTCGAGCTCGTCGGCCAGCCCCGGCACGTCGCCGAACCAGATGTCCGCACCGGTGAAGAACAGCGTGCGGGTGTCGTCCGGGCGCCCGTCGGCGTACTCGGTCACGCCCTGCGCCCGGCCGGCACCGCGGGCGAAGTCGACCTCACCGGTGAGGGTCAGCACCGCGCCCTCGGCGTACGGCGCGGTGACGACGAAGTCCGCACCGCCCTCCTGGAAGTTGCGGTACAGCAGGCCGGCCAGGACGTCGGCCTCCGCCGCGCTGACCGGGTCACCGGGAGGCCGCTCGCCGTCGTCCCCGCTGCTGCAGCCGGCCACCAGGGCGAGCACCACCAGCAGGGCGGACACGAGCAGTGGAGCGCGACGCGGCGGCATGGCTGAACCCTATGAGCCGCCGCTGTGGGGCCCGGACCACCGGTCCGGGCCCCACAGCAGGTGGAGGACCTCCCTGCCCCACCCCTCGCAGGCTCGGGTCGGGACCGCGCGGGGCGGCCTTACCGCTCGATGTCGCCCTTGATGAAGGCTTCGACGGCGTCGCGGGCTTCGCTGTCGTCGTACTGGACGGGTGGGCTCTTCATGAAGTAGGCC
>JAOPWO010000033.1 GCA_025965635.1 Modestobacter sp.
GAGCAGCGCCCCGCCGGCGCCGCCCGTCCACCAGGCCAGGTCACCGGACTGCTGCGCCGGCGCCGCGACCGGGACCAGCTGGTCGTCCCGGTCGAGCTCGGCCCGGGGTGCGGTGGGCAGCGGCGCGGGGACCCCGGGCACCGCCGGGGTGCTCGCCGGGTCGACGGTGGCGTCGGCCCGCGGCGCCCACTCCAGCGGCACGGCCCGCTGCGCGCTGATCGGCGTGGGGTCGAACGGCACCCAGCCGACACCGGAGAACCAGGCCTCCACCCAGGCGTGCGCGTCGTCGGAGGTGACCACGCGCGCCCCGTCACCGGCGCGCTCACCAGGGGTGTAGCCGAGGACGACCCGGGCCGGCACCCCGACGGCCCGGACCAGCACACCCATCGCGCCGGCGTACTGCTCGCAGTAGCCGCGCTTGAGCCGCAGGAAGTCGGCGAGGTCGTCACCGCTGGTCCCGGGCTCGGTGGAGAGGCTGTAGACGAACCCGTTGCTGCGGTCGGTGAGGTGGTCGCTGATCGCCCGCACCCGCTGGTACGGCGACTGACCCGGGTCGGTCAGCTCGTCGACCAGCGCGGTCACGCTGGGGTCCAGCGGCGGCAGCTCGGTGTACCGGCGCAGGAAACGGTCGCCGGGCCGGGGATCGGCGGCGGAGGCCAGGTCCTCGGCGCTGGGCTGGGGCTGCTCGGCGACCACGGTCCAGGTCAGGCCCTCGGTGGTGGCGTCCCGGCCGAAGACCGTGTCGTTCCCCCGGTCGAACCGCCAGGCGTCGTCGTCGCTGCCCTGCACGTCGATCGTCTGGGGGGCGGAGAAGGTGGGCAGGAACTGGTCGTCATGGCCCGTGGCGGTGATGGTGGCGGTCACCTCGCGCCCCGGCGTCCGGCCCGGCAGTGGAGCCAGCGGCCCGCCTGCGGCGAGGGACAGCTCGCCGTCGAGGTCGCTCATCCGCCAGCCCTCCCCGCTGTACTCGTCCAGCGTGACCGCGCGCAGGTAGCCCGGGTCCTCCACTGCGGTGTCCACCTCGAGCAGGTCCATCGGCTCGGGACGCACCAGCTCGCCGCGCAGCTCGGCGACGGGGTCCAGCGAGCTGCCGGTGCCCGAGCCGCCGCCGGTGCCGTCTCCCAGGCCGGTGGCCAGCGAGCCCTCGCTGAGCATCGGGACGAGTGCCGGCAGCAGGACCCCGGCGATCAGGGCCAGCGCGCCGGTGCGCAGCGCGGCCAGCGTGCCGGTGCCCAGCGGGGACCCCGAGCCCGCCCGCGACCCGCCGGCCAGCCGGTTGCGCTGGTCGGCCCACAGCAGGACGCCGAAGCCGGTGGCCGGCGCCAGGAACGACACCAGGGACACCTCGCCGGTGATCGTGCTGACCGGGACGCAGTACAAGACCAGCAGGCCCAGCCCGCCCAACGCCGCCTGCCGGCCGGCCACCGCGACGAGGTCCACGGCCAGGGCGATCAGCGCGACGAACACCGTGGTCAGCGCCACCAGACCGGTGAGCGGCAGCGCCGGGGTCGCCTGCTCCTGGATCTCCAGGATCCCGTCGGCCAGCACCGCGGCCAGGTCGTCGAGGCTGCTCCAGGTGGGCAGGAAGCCGGCGAAGGATCGGTCGGCGGCGAAGCCCGCGGTGAGCAGGCACAGCACGAGCAGCGCCTGGGCAGCGGGGACGGCGACCCCCACCACCGCCCGGGTGAGCCGGTCGGTCCCGACCAGCCGGCCGGCGGCACCGCGCAGCACCGCCCCACCCAGCCCGACGAGCAGCACGGCCGCGGTCACCGGCGGCAGCCAGCCGCGGGCGGCGAAGACCGGGTCCAGGGCCAGTGCGCCGAGCAGCACGGCGAGGGTCGCGGCGGCGGCGGTGCCGTACCGGCGGGGGAACGGTCCGGTCTGCGCTGGCGCCACCGGTGGCCGGCTCGACGCGGTGGGGGTGCTCATGCGGTCACCTGCACGCCGGTCCACCCGACACCGGTGGGGCCGCCGAGCTGGGCCCAGACCTGCTCCACCGACCGGTCCGGCCCCGCCTGTACGACCTGCCATCCGGCGGCTTGCAGCAGCCGGACGGCGTCGGTCTGCCGCCGGACCAGTTCCGCCCGGGCCGCGCCGCCCATCGGACGGCGGCCCCGTCCGGCACCCGCTCCGGCGTCCAGCCAGCCGGCCGGGTCGACCAGCACGGCGACGTCCGAGCCCGGCCCGGACCGGGCCCGCACCAGGGCGGCCACGTCCTCGGCGCCGACCAGGCCGAGCAGGCAGAGGACCGGGCCGTCCACGGCGGTCCGGCGCAGCGCCTCGACCGCGAGGTCCAACCGGGGCAGCCGGGAGGGCGACAGCTCGCCCAGCCGGTCGAGCAGTTCGCCGGCGCCGAGCCCACCGCGGGCGCCCAGCCCGGCGAGGTCGCCGGTGTCGGTCACCACCCGCAGGCCGGCACCGCGCTGCAACAGGTGGGTGCCGATGCTGGCGGCTGCCTCGACCAGCCACTCCAGGGTGTCCGCGGGCGGGGTCGGGTCGCCGGCCGCGCTGCGGACCGGGCGGCCCCCGATGAGGTGCGCGGTGGACCGGGAATCGAGCAGCAGCGTCGCCGCGGACCGCCACGGCCGCTCCTCCAGCCGCACCATCAGCTCGCCGGTGCGGGCGGTGGCCCGCCAGTGCACCATCCGCAGGTCGTCGCCGTGCCGGTACTCCCGGGTGCTGACGTCGTCCTCGCCGTGGACCGCGATCGACCGCCGGGAGCCCTCACCGCCCTTGCCGCCGACGCCGGCCAGCCCGCCGGACCCGTCGAGCGCGCGCACCCGCGGGACGACGAGCAGGGTGGTGGTGTCGGTCCCGGCCGCGGTGCGCAGCACCAGGCCGAACGGGTCGACCAGCCGCAAGCGCAGCGGGCCGAGCGGGAACCGGCCCCGCCGCTCGCCGTGCAGCCGGTACCGCAGGGCGGCGGTCGCGCCACTGGTGAGCCGCTCGACCACGAACCGGGGACGCTCGCCCAGCTCGGCGGGCAGCTGCTCGGTGAGCACCCACAACCCGCCGGAGCGGCGGTCGGTGTTGGTGATCTCCAGCAGGACCTCGGCGTCGGCCCCGCGCGGCACCCGGGCCGGGGTCACGGTCCGCCGGGAGGCGAGCCGGAAGCGCTGCCGGGCCACTCCGACGGCCGACAGCAGGGGCAGGGCCAGCACGAACAGAGCCAGCTGCACGAGGGCGAGCTCGCCCAGCAGTGCCCCCAGTGCAGCCAGGGTCAGCCCGGCGGCGACCAGGCAGCGGCCGCGCAGGGTCAGTGACGAGGCCGCGTCGGCCAGCCGGCTCCGGGCCACGGGGACCTCTTCCTCCGGTTCCGGCCGGTCAGCGGCCGCGAGGGACCGCAACGGTGGCGAGCACGTCGGCGACGACCCGCTGGGCGTCGCGCCGGACGAGGGTCGCGTCCGGGCTGAGCAGCAGCCGGTGGGCGAGCACCGGCCCGGCCAGCGCCTGGACGTCGTCGGGCAGCACGTGGTCGCGGCCGGCCAGCGCGGCGGCGGCCCGGGCAGCCCGCAGCAGCTGCAGCCCGGCGCGAGGGTAGGCG
>JAOPWO010000104.1 GCA_025965635.1 Modestobacter sp.
TCATCGCCACCGCACCGGTCTGCCTCTACGCCGGAGCGCTCGTGCCCCGGGAGCTGCTGGACACCGCGCCCGCCGATGCCCGGCTCGTCGACACCGCCGACCTCGACCTCGACCAGATCACCGCCGAACTGGTCGCCGCGCACACGGCCGGGCTGGACGTCGCCCGGCTGCACTCCGGGGACCCCTCGATCTACAGCGCGATGGCCGAGCAGATGCGGCGGCTCGACGCGGCCGGCGTCCCCTACGACGTCGTTCCCGGCGTGCCGGCCTTCGCCGCCGCGGCGGCCTCCCTCAAGCGGGAGCTGACCGTGCCGGGTGTCGGGCAGACGGTGATCCTGACCCGCACGTCCGCCCGGTCGACGCCCATGCCGCCGGGGGAGGACCTGGCCACGCTGGGCGCCTCGCGGGCGACGCTGGTCCTGCACCTGGCCGTGCAGCGGATCGCCGAGCTGGTGCCGGAGCTGCTGCCGCACTACGGGGCCGACTGCCCGGTGGCGGTGGTGGCCCGGGCCAGCCGGGACGACGAGCTGATCCTGCGCGGCACGCTCGCCGACATCGCGGCGCAGGTCGAGGGCGCCGGGGTGCGGCGGACGGCGGTGGTGATCGTCGGGGCGGTGCTCAGCGCGGCGGAGTTCCCCGACAGCCACCTGTACTCCACGACGCGTCCTCGGTGAACCCCCTACGCGCGGCCGACGACCGTTCCCGCGCGATCGATCACCACGACGTCGACCTCCACCGGAGCGCCCCGGAGCACGCCGAGCGCGGTCTGCCGGGCAGCCGCGGCGACCAGGTCGCCCAGCGGCAGCCCGGCGGCCTGGCACTGCTGCAGCGCGTCGAGCGCGGTGTTGGCGGTCCGCACGCCGTCGACCAGCTCCGGCGACCCGCCGGCGTCTCGCACCAGCGCCGCCAGCGACGCAGTCGAGACCTGCGAGCGGCCCGAGTGCAGGTCGAGGTGGCCGTCGGCGAGCTTGGCCAGCTTCCCGATGCCCCCGCCGATGGTCAGCCGCGGCACGGGGTGGCGGCGGAGGTACTTGAGCACCGCCCCGGCGAAGTCGCCCATGTCCAGCAGGGCGTCCTCGGGGAGTGCGTGGAGCTCGGCGACGACCCGCTCGCTGGTCGAGCCGGTGCACCCCGCGACGTGCTGGTGCCCGACCGCCCGGGCCACGTCGATGCCGCGGCGGATCGAGTCGATCCACGAGGAGCAGGAGTAGGGGACGACGACGCCGGTGGTGCCGAGGATCGACAGCCCGCCGAGGATGCCGAGTCGCGGGTTCCACGTCTTCCGGGCCAGCTCCGCGCCGTTCTCCACCGAGATCTCGACGACGACGTCACCGGTGCCCCCGTGTTCCGCCGCGACCCTCGCCACGTGCTCGGTGATGAACTGCCGGGGCATCGGGTTGATCGCCGGTTCGCCGACGGCCAGCGGCAGCCCCGGCTTGGTCACCGTGCCGACTCCCTCACCGGCCCGGAACCCGACGCCGCTGCCGGGGGCGCCGTGGGTCACGCGGGCCGACACCAGAGCGCCGTGGGTGACGTCGGGGTCGTCGCCGGCGTCCTTGACGATGCCGTCGGTGGCCTCGAGGCCGGGCGAGAGCGCTTCGCGGGCGAGCGCGAAGGACGGGTGCTTGTCGTTGGGCAGGTCGATCTGCACCGGGTCGGGGAACTCCCCGGTGAGCAGCGCGGTGTAGGCGGCGCGCGTGGCGGCAGTCGCGCAGGCGCCCGTCGTCCACCCGTAGCGCAGTCCGGTGCTGCGCTCCCTGCCCGCGTCGGTCACGTGATCAGCATGCCCGGCGGCTCGCGATGACCCGGCGGGTGCTGATCCTCGGCGGAACCGGGGAGGCGCGGCGGCTGGCGTCGGCGCTGGTGGACGAGGGCGCCGACGTGGTCAGCTCGCTGGCCGGCCGGGTGGCCGATCCGCTGCTGCCGCCCGGCGAGGTGCGCGTCGGCGGATTCGGTGGCGCGGCCGGGCTCGCGGCGTGGCTCCGGGCCCATTCGGTGCAGTCACTGGTCGATGCGACGCACCCCTTCGCGGCGACGATGACCGCGTCGGCGGCCGCCGCGGCGGCCGAAACGGGCGTTTCGTTACTGCGACTGCAACGACCGGGCTGGTCCGCTCGGCCCGGCGACGACTGGCGCTGGGTGGACTCCCTCGCCGGGGCCGCGGCCGCGGTGGCCGGCTTCGACTCCGTCTTCCTCACCACCGGACGGCTGGGCCTGGGCGCCTTCGCCGGGCTGGCCGCCCGGTGCGTGGTCCGGTCGGTCGATCCGCCGTCCCCGCCGCTGCCCGAGCGCACCACCGTGCTCCTGGCTCGGGGTCCGTTCACCGTTCCCGACGAGCTCGCGCTGATGCGGGAGCACGGCATCGACGTCGTCGTCACCAAGGACAGCGGCGGAGCCATGACGGCGGCCAAGCTCACCGCTGCACGCGAGCTGCGGCTCCCGGTCGTGCTGGTCCGCCGCCCACCCGTCCCGCCCGGCGTGCCGACGGTCGCGACCGTCGAGGAGGCGCTGGCCTGGGTGCGATCTCAGGCGGGGTAGGTGCGAGGCGTCCACACCCGACCGGCCGGACCGACCCGCGTCTGCGAGGAGCCGATCAGGACCAGGCAGCGCATGTCGACGCTGTCGGCGTCCAGGTCGCCGAGCGAGGTCACGGTCAGGGACTCCTCCGGCCCGCCGACGTCGCGCCCGAC
>JAOPWO010000119.1 GCA_025965635.1 Modestobacter sp.
CAGCGCTCGGACCGCGGCGGAGGTCGCGGGCTCGGTCAGCCCGAACGCCGGCAGGCCGTACATCCGCCGGGCCCACCGCGGGAGGGCCGCCACCCCGAGCGCGGCGAGACCGGCCCAGCCGGGCCGGGCCGGGGTGAGCAGCTGCACCCAGCCGGGCATCGGCGGCAGCACGATGAAGCCGTACGCGGCGCGGGCCGGCGCGGTCAGCCGCAGCTCCGGCCGCACCCGCTCGAAGTACTCCGCGAGCGCGGCGACCGAGGCCGGCGCGTGGTCCGCCGGGATCCCGATCAGCCGGGCGGCGGTCACCTGCTCGGCGACGTAGCGGTCGGCGTCCTCGGCCGTCAGCGGCACGCCCGCCCGGCGGGCCACCGACAGCAGCGAGTCCACCTCGCAGTTGTGCACCCACAGCAGCAGGTCGGGATCGTCCACCCGGTAGCTGCGACCGGTGGTCGGGTCGACGCCGGCCAGCCGGGAGTGCAGGCCGCGGACCCGGCGGACCTGGCGCAGCGCCTCGCGCCGGGTGCCGAAGGTCAGTGTCGCCACGTACTCGGCGGTGCGGGTGAGCCGCGGCCAGGGGTCGGTGCGGAACCCCTCGGAGAACTGGTGCACCCCGTCCATCGCCACCGGGTGCAGGGCCTGCAGCAGCAGGGCGCGGATCCCGCCGACCGAGAAGCTGGGGTCTGCGTGGATGCGCCAGCTGATGCTGTCCGGACCGAAGAACCCGAGCTCGTCCTCCTCGGCGGTGCACTGCGAGATCGACGGGGGGTGGGTCACCGCAGCGCCCCCGCGGTGTCGTCGCGGGGTCCGGTCGGGGCGAGCGCCGCCCAGAAGCCGAGCAGGGCCTGCAGCGTGCCGGCCGGGTTCTCGATCGCCGGCGAGTGCACCGCGCCGTCGATGACCACGTGCCGGGCGCCCAGCCGGTGCGCCATGTCCTCCTGGGCGGCGGGGGTCCAGGCGTCGTCGGCGATGCCGTGCGCCACGAGCACCGGCACGCCGGTGGCCTTCAGCTCGGCCACCAGGTCGGGCTCGGAGAGCATGGCGTCGGCCATGCCCTGCAGCCCGGCGGCGTCGTTGCGCAGGAAGCGGGCCGTGTAGAACGCCTGGACCGCCGGCGGCACCGTCCCCCGACGGGGGTCGTTGCGGGCCAGCGCCTCGAGCGTGTCGCTGACCAGCTGGACGCCGCCGGCGTCCAGCAGCGGGGCCAGGTGGCCGAGCAGCTCGGCGCGGGGGCCGGTCAGCCCGTCCGGCCCGCTGCCGAGCAGGGTGAGGGAGTCGACCGCCGCGGGGTCGGCGAGCACCGCGCCGCGGGCGACCAGCCCGCCGAAGCTGTGCCCCAGCAGGTGCAGCGGCGCGGTGGACCCCGCACGCAGCTGCTCCAGCACCCGCACGACGTCGCCGGCCAGTTCCGCCACGGTGTACCGCGCCGGGTCGTCGGGACCGGGCGACTCGTACTGACCCCGCTGGTCGATGGCGACGGCGCGCAGACCGGCCCCGGCCAGCGGCGTCAGCAGCGGCGCGAAGTCCTCCTTGCTGCCGGTGAAGCCGGCGACCAGGAGCACGGTGCCGCGCTCGGCGGGTCCGGTGTCCAGGGCGACGACGGGACCGGCACCACCGGAGAAGGTGACCGGGGCGGCCGAGTGGGTCGAGAGCTGGCGGAGGTCGTCGGGAGCGGTGTGTTCGGAACCTCCGGGCAAGACCATGACGCCGAGTGTCCCCCGCCCGGTCCGACCTCGCCGCTAACCCAGCCCCAGCACCCCGTCGACGGTGGCGTAGACGACGGCCGGCCCCACCACGGACGCGCGACCGCCGGGAGGCAGCGCGACGTCGAGGTCGGACCGGGCGCGTTCGGTCCCGTCGGCGAGTGAGCGCTGCACCAGCGACCCCTCTTCGGGCACCAGCACGGTGCCGGCGGGGTCGCCCGGGGTACCGCTGACGGCGGGCAGCCCGGTGGCGGCGGCCTGCCAGCGCACGGCACCGGTACCCGGGTCCAGCGCGTACACCGTGCCGCGCGCCCACACCAGTGCCACGTTCCCCGCGGCCGCCTGCTGCACCACCTCGGGATCGGAGCGCCCGGAAGCGGGGCGGGGCGGGAGCTCGAGGTCCTGCAGCTGGGCGCCGTCGGCGGGGGAGAGGACCAGCAGCCGGTCGCCGACGACGACGTCGACCAGCCGGTCGGCGCCTCCGAGCCGGGCGGTCGCGCCGTCGGTGTCGACGTCGCGCGTCCACAGCGGGTCCCCGTCGAAGCCGTCGAGCAGCTTGACCTGGAGGGCCGGGCTCTCGGCGCAGCGCTGCAGCACGACCACACCGGCGCTGCCCACGTCACTGCCGGCCAGCCGGCACCCGTCCGGGGACTGGTACCGCCAGCGAAGGGTGTTGCCGGTGGGGTCGAGGGTGGTGACGCCGGTCGGCGAGGCCGCCAGCACGATGCCGGTGGTGCTGGACAGCCGGGCGTCGCCGCGGAAGTCGACGTTGCGGTACCAGACCCGGACGCCGGTCGCAGCGCGCAGCGCGACCGCCTCGTCGCAGCGGCCTGCGGTCCGGAAGACCGCGACGACGACCCCGTCGACGGCCGTCGCGTCGCAGAGCCGGGCGTTGTCCCGGGTGTGGTGCCAGGCCTCCTGCCCGGTGAGCGCGTCGCGGACCACCACGCCGTGCGGACCGGTCGTGAGCACCCGCCCGCTCTCCACCACCCGGCGCGGCGCCGGGGCGGAGCCGGCCGACCAGCGCTGCTCGAGCCGGTCGGCCGGCTGCCCGCCGGGGACGGGTGTCCCCGCCACCGTGGTGCTCCTCGTCGCCGCCGCGTCCGAGCCACGCCACAGCAGCGCCGCGACGAGCACCAGCGCCAGC
>JAOPWO010000138.1 GCA_025965635.1 Modestobacter sp.
CACCCGGGCGGTGCCGCCCCGCCGTGCGTCCGGCGCGGGGCCGGTCGAGGATGGGCCGTGCCCTTCGACCACAGCGCGACCCATCCGGCCGACCCCGACGCGGTGCTCGCCGTCCTGCTGGACGAGACGTTCCTGCGGGAGCGGGCGGACGCGCTCGGCGCCCGGGTCACCGACGTCGAGATCGTCGCGGTGGAGGGCGGTCACCGGACGACGGTGCACCTCTCCTCCCCCACCGCAGGCATCCCGCCGGTCTTCGCCCGGTTCTTCGGGGCCGAGGTGACCATCGTCGACCGGTCCACCTGGTCGCGGGACGGGGCGACCGGGCACCGGGCGGTGGTGGAGGTGCACGCCCAGGTCTTCGGACGGCGGGCCGGCGTCACGGCGGACCGTCGGCTGGTGGCGGTGCCGGACGGCACGCGGTCGACGCTCACCGGCGAGGCGTCGGTCGACGCACCGCTGATCGGCCGGCAGGCGGAGGCCGCCGTCCGTGAGCTGGCGTTGGTCGTCGCCCGCCGCGAGGACGAGGTGCTGCGCCGTCGCCTGACCTCGTAGCCATCCCCTCACGCTGCGCCACGACTGCGGGACCGCTGCGGCCCACGGCACACTTTCGGTCACGACGGCCCGCCACGAGTTGACGTCCGGCACCCCCGGGACTTATGAAACGGTATGGTTCCGTCCGTTGGCAGCGACGTCGCGCCGTTCGAGGACTGGACGGCGGCCGCCCGGGGGGCGCTGGCCTTCCTCCACGGCCACGTCGGTCTGGACGTCTGGATGCTCACCCGGGTGGCCGGTGAGGAGCAGATCGTGCTGGTGGCCCATCCGCGCGAACTCGTCCCGGCCGGTGTCGCCGTGCCCTGGGACCAGAGCTTCTGCCGGAGGATGATCGTCGGCGCCGGTCCCCGGGTCTCCACGGTGACCGCCGCGACCCCGGCGTACGCCAACCTGCTGACCGGCCACGCGGAACGGGTCGCCGCCTACGTCGGGGTGCCGCTGATGACCCGGGACGACACGGTGTTCGGCACGCTGTGCGGCGTCTCCCGCCGGGCCCAGCCGCGCAGCCTGGCCCGCAGCCTGCCGGTGGTGGAGATGACCGCGCGGATGCTGAGCACCGTGCTGGCCCTGACCGGACCGGACGCCCCGGACGACCGGTAGCTCAGCGGGCCCCGGCCAGCTCCCGGCCCAGGATCCGCCGGGTGGCCACGTAGTAGAGCGTCGTCCCGGCCGCCATGGGCCGGCCCCAAGGCGGGCTGACGGTGAGACCGCCCTCGTCCCGCACCGCGAGGACGGTGGCGCCGTAGGTCTCCCCGAGGTGCACCTGGCAGGCGCCGAACGTGCCGAACCCGTGGCCGGCGGGCAGTCGCAGGGAGTAGGTGTTGCCGTGCCCGCCGGCGCTCATCAGGTCGGTGTAGACCTCGGTGAGGCCCGGGTCGGCCGCCTCCTCGGTGATCAGGGTCGGCATGTGCCACTGCACGCAGGCGATGCGGGGGTTGACGTACCGCAGGCTCTCCCGCCGCCCGAGGTCCCGGAGCGCCGCGACCACGTGCACCCGGGGGTTGGCGTGGTCGACCGCTACGACGATCGCCAGGGTCTCGTTGTCGTCCCGGCCGTCCACGACGACGGTCCGGGCCCGGGCGACCCCCGCCCGGGTCATCACGTCGACGTGCGCGAGGTCGCCGCGCACGAACGAGACGGCCGGCTGCTCGGGCACCGGGTTCTGCGGGACGTCGTCCCAGGCGCAGAGCGCGATGCGGGTGCGCCCCTCGGCGGCGAGCTCGGCCAGCATGCGCTCCGTGCGCCCGGGCGTGTACCCGAGGACGACGACGTGCTCGGACAGGTCCAGGGCGACCACACCTCTCAGGCGCTTGCCGCGGGCCGACTGCAGGTAGTCGGCCAGCCGGGTGAACAGCAGTGTCAGGGTGACGATGCCGCCGACGATCACGTACGTGCCGACCACGTGACCGGCCGCCGACACCGGGAAGAAGTCGCCGTAGCCCACCGTGGCCGCGGTGACGACGAAGTACCACCAGTAGTTGCCGGGCGCGGCGATGCCGCTCCCGGCCGGCTCGACCAGGGCCATCGCCAGCCAGCTGGTGAGGAAGACGCCGACCAGGACGGCGAGCGGCAGCCGCCAGCCGAGCAGCCGGCGGCCCAGCAGCCGGGACAGCCGGGTGAGGAAGAAGATCACGGAGCTCCTTGCCGGGACGGCGGTCGGCGCAACCTACCGCCCCCGGCCCGGCACCGGGCGCCCGCCGCCCGGCGGGTCCGGCTTCCAGCGGTCAGACGGCCGGAGTCCGAACCGGCCGGCCTCGCACTGCCCACGACTGCCCACCACTGCCCACCACGAACAGCCCGCCTCCCAGGAGGCCTGGACCGGCGCGTCGGCCGCGGATCCCTCGACCACCCCGGCGTCAGGGCCGGCGGCGGCTGGGGCCCTCCACCGCAGCGTCCTCGCCTGGCGCGCGCGGACCAGGGTCTCCGGCGCGCCCGTGCTGCCCGACGGTTGAGAGCCGGCCGGGTCGGGGTAGCGCGGCGGTCATGGAGAGCCGGGGCCTGCTGCTGAACGCCTTCGACAACATCGAGGAGGCCGTGCGCGGCTCGGTCGAGGGCATCGACCCGGCGCTGCTCAGCGCCCGGGTCGACCCCGAGGCCAACACGATCGCCTGGCTGGTCTGGCACCTGACCCGCGTGCAGGACGACCACGTCGCCGAGGTGGCCGGCACCGAGCAGGCGTGGACCGCGGCCGGCTGGGTGGACCGCTTCGCGCTGCCCTTCGACGTGGCCGCGCACGGGTACGGCTTCAGCAGTGAGGACGTCGGCCGGACGCAGGTCGGCGACCCGGAGCTGCTCGTCGGTTACCACGCCGACGTGCACCGCCGGACGGCGGAGTTCCTCGCCACCGTCACCGCCGACGACCTCGACCGGATCGTGGACACCCGCTGGGACCCGCCGGTCACCCTCGGCGTCCGGCTGGTCAGCGTCATCTCCGACGACCTGCAGCACGCCGGGCAGGCGGCGTTCCTCCGCGGTGTCCTCGAGCGGCGCTGGCCCGACCACGCGCAGGTGGCCTCGCGGCCGTGAGCAGTCCTGCCACCCGCCCCACCTCCCCGGCCGTGGACTTCTACGCCCTCGAAGACCTGTTGCGGCCGGCCGAGATCGAGGTCCGGGACCGGGTGCGCGACTTCTGCGCCCGCGAGGTCACCCCGGTGGTCAACGACTACTGGGAGCGGGCGGAGTTCCCCTTCCCGCTGGTCCCGAAGATCGCCGGGCTCGGCATCGCCGGCGGCACCATCGAGGGATACGGCTCCCCCGGCATGAGCGCCGTCGCCGCCGGGCTGGTGGCCGCCGAGTGGGCCCGCGCCGACGGCAGCCTGGGCACCTTCTACGGGGTGCACAGCTTCCTGGCGATGCAGTCGATCGCGCTGCTGGGCAGCGAGGAGCAGCGCGAGCGGTGGCTGCCGGCGATGGCCCGGATGGAGACCATCGGCGCCTTCGGGCTCACCGAGCCCCAGCACGGCTCGGACGCCGTCGCGCTGGAGACCCGGGCCCGCCAGGACGGCCACGAGTGGGTGCTCACCGGCGCCAAGAAGTGGATCGGCAACGGCACCATCGCCGACATCGTGCTCATCTGGGCCCGCGACGAGAACGGCGACGTCGGCGGCTACGTCGTCCCCCGGGGGTCGGCCGGCTGGACCGCCACCCGGATGACCGGCAAGACCGCGCTGCGCGCGGTGTGGCAGGCCGAGATCAGCCTGGACCAGGTGCGGGTACCGGCGGAGAACAGGCTGGCCAACTGCCGGTCGTTCAAGGACGTCTCGGTGGTGCTGGACCGAACCCGGTACACCGTCGCGTGGCGGGCGCTGGGCGTCGCCGAGGCGGCCTACGAGCTGGCGCTGGCCCACACGCTGCGGCGGGAGCAGTTCGGGCAGCCGATCGCCGGCTACCAGCTGGTGCAGGAGAAGCTCGCCCGGATGCTCGCCGAGATCACCAGCATGCAGCTGCTGAGCTGGCGACTGAGCACGCTGGCCGACGAGGACCGGATGACCGCCGCGATGGCGTCGATGGCCAAGATGAACAACTGCAAGAAGGCCCGGCAGATCGTGGCCG
>JAOPWO010000161.1 GCA_025965635.1 Modestobacter sp.
GGACGTCGACGTGCTCGGTCACCGGCTCAGCCGGCCGGTGGAGTGGTCCACTTGCGGGCGGGGTGCTCGTAGCCCGCCACGAACTCCAGCAGTCCGGCGGCGTCGGACACCACGCCGAGCGCGTCGAGCCGGCGGCCGTCGAGGTAGCCGTCATCCACCATCCGGCGGAGCTGGGCGAGCAGCGGCTGCCAGAAGGCGTCGACGTCCAGCAGCAGGGTGGGCTTCGCGTGCAGGCCGAGCATGCCCCAGGTCCACGCCTCGAACAGCTCCTCGAGGGTGCCGGCGGCGCCGGGGAGGGCGACGAACGCGTCGGCGAGCTCGGCGATCCGGGCCTTGCGCTCGTGCATACCGGCGACCACGTCGAGGCGGGGCAGGCCGGGGTGGGCCAGTTCGTCGTCCACCAGGTGCTGCGGGATGACGCCGACCACCTCGCCGCCGGCGGCCAGCGCGGCGTCGGCGACGGTGCCCATCAGCCCGACCCGGCCGCCGCCGTAGACGATGCCGATCCCGGCGGTGGCCAGGTCGGTGGCGAAGCGGGCCGCGGCCTGCTGGTGGGCCGGCGGGCCGGCCTGGGACCCGGTGAAGACGGCGATGCGCACGCCGCGCACGGTATGCGCATCGCCGTCCCGGCCCCCTGCAGGGGCGCGGTGGGGGCAGGGGTCCTTCTTCAGCTGTAGGCGCGGAAGACCGGCTCGGCGATGCAGACCGGCTTCTCGGCACCCTCGCGCTCGATGACGGCGCCGATGGTCATCTGCACCCCGCCCCTGATCTCCTCGACGTCCTTGAGGTTCGCGACGAGCCGGATCCGCGAGCCGACCGGCACCGGGGCGGGGAAGCGGACCTTGTTCAGCCCGTAGTTCACGCCCATGGTCTGGTCGGTGAGGGTGAGCACCTGCGTCCACATCGGGACCAGTAGCGACAGGGTCAGGTAGCCGTGCCCGATGGGGCCGCCGAAGGGGCTCTCGGCGTTGGCGCGCTCGACGTCGACGTGGATCCACTGGTGGTCGTCGGTGGCGTCGGCGAAGGTGTTCACCCGGTCCTGGGTGACCTCGAACCAGTCGCTGGTGCCGAGCTCGGTGCCCTTCAGGGCGGGCAGCTCGGCGATGGTCGTCGTGGTGCGGGTCGGTGCGGTCATGCGCTCTCCTCCGGTGCGGTGAACTGGGTCCGCAGGTCGGGCTTGCGGATCTTGCCGGTGGCGGTCTTGGGGAGCTCGGACACGAACTGGAAGTGCCGGGGCATCTTGAACCCGGCCAGCCGGGCCCGGAGCGCGGTGCGCAGCTCCTCGACGTCGCCGGCGGCTCCCGGCGTGGGGACGACGACGGCGAGGCCGACCTCGCCCCACGTCGGATCGGGGACGCCGATCACCGCGGCCTCCTGCACCATGGGCAGCTCGAGCAGCGCGGACTCGACCTCGGCCGGGTACACGTTCTCCCCGCCGGAGATGATCATGTCCTTGTAGCGGTCGCGGATGTAGAGGAAGCCCTCCTCGTCGACCGAGCCGGCGTCGCCGGTGTGGTACCAGCCGTCGCGCAGGACGGCGGCGGTCTGCTCGGGGTCGTCCCAGTAGCCGGCCATCACGTTCGGCCCCTGGACCACGACCTCGCCGACCTCGCCGGGCGCCACGTCCTCGCCGTCCGGGCCGAGCACCCGCACGTCGGTGAAGAACAGCGGCTTGCCGGCCGAGCCGACCTTCCGCTGCGCGTCGGCGGAGTCGAGCACGGTGCACCCCGGCGCCGCCTCGGTCATGCCGTAGGCCTGCTGCATCGTGACGCCGCGGGCCAGCCAGGTGCGCAGGGTGGGCAGCGGCAGCGGGGCGCCGGCGGCGCCGATGGTCCGCAGCGCCGACAGGTCCCGGGTGCCGAACCCCGGCTCGCGGGACATCGCGTCCAGCATCGTCGGGACGGCGAAGAACGAGCTCACCCGCTGCTGCTCGATCACCTCGAGCGTCGCGGCGGCGTCGAACCCGCGGACGACGACGGCGCAGCCGCCGCGCAGCAGGGTCGGGTTGACCGTGCCGTTGAGGCCGCCGATGTGGAACAGCGGTGCCAGCGCGAGGGTCCGCTCGTCGGCGGTGAGGTCCATGCCCATCGCCTGGTTGACCGCGTTCCAGGTCATGTTGCCGTGGGTGAGCACGGCGCCCTTCGGCCGGCCGGTGGTGCCCGACGTGTACATGACCAGGCAGGGGTGGTCCAGGGTCACCGGCTCGTCGCGCTGGTCCTCGTCCGCGGCCGCGAGCAGTTCCTCGTAGGGCAGCGAGGGGGTGCCGCCGTGGACCGGCGGCTCGGCCGCCACCCACGCCCGCACCCCGGTCAGCCGGTCGCGCAGCGCGTCGGCGATCACCCCGTGGTCGCGGCCGTGGACGACGACCGAGGCGCCGGAGTGCCGGAGCACGTACTCGGCCTCGATCGCGGTCAGCCGGCCGTTGACCGGTACCCAGATCGCGCCGAGCTGCCCGCAGGCGAACAGCGTCTCCAGCGCCGAGGGGTGGTTGCCGCTGACCCAGGCCACCCGGTCGCCGGCCTGCACGCCGAGCCCGGCGAGCGCGGACGCGGTGCGCCGCACCCGCCGGGCGAAGGCGCCGTGGGACGTCGTCGTCCCCTCGAACCAGATGGCGTCCTTCTCCGGGGAGATCCGCAGCCGCCGTTCCGGCCACGAGCCGATGCCTCCGTTGCGCACGGGTCAGCCCAGCTTCAGGGCGCGGACGGCGTTGTCCTTCATGATCAACGGCCGGACCTCGTCCTTGATCTCCAGCTCGGCGAAGTCGGAGATCCACCGCTCCGGGCGGAGCAGCGGGTAGTCCGAGCCGAAGAGCACCTTCTGCTTCAGGAGCCCGTTGGCGGCCCTGACCAGCTGCGGCGGGAAGTACTTCGGCGACCAGCCGGACAGGTCGATGTAGACGTTGGCCTTGTGGGTGGCCACCGAGATGGCGGCGTCCTGCCACGGCACCGAAGGGTGCGCCATGATGATCGTCAGGCCCGGGAAGTCGGCCGCGACGTCGTCGAGCAGCATCGGGTCGGAGTAGCGCAGCTTGATGCCCCGCCCGCCGGGGAGCCCCGCGCCGATGCCGGTCTGCCCGGTGTGGAACAGCGCCGGGACCCCGAGGCCCTCCAGCTCCTCGTACAGCGGGTAGACGGCGCGGTCGTTGGGCAGGAAGTCCTGCAGGCTCGGGTGGAACTTGAACCCGCGCACGCCGTGCGACTCCACCAGCCGCCGGGCCGTCCGGATGCCGGCCACCCCGCGGGCCGGGTCGATCGACCCGAACGGGATCAGCACGTCGGGGTGCTGTGCGGCGAGGTCGGCGATCTCCTCGTTGGACAGCGCCGTCTGACCGGTGGCGGCCTCGGCGTCGACGGTGAAGATGACCGCGGCCATCTTCTTCTCGCGGTAGTCGGCGGCGATGTCGGGGACCGTCGGGTCGTAGGGGTCGCCCTTGAAGTACCGGGCGGCGGCCGCGTTCAGCTCGTCGTCCAGCGCCAGGTGACCGTGCTGGTCGGCCTGCACGTGCACGTGCACGTCGATGGCGACCAGCGAGTCGAGGTCGAGGCTGCTCACCTGCCCGGCTCCTGCGGCAGCTGCCGGCCCACCGTCTGCTGCGCGGCGGCGAACTCCTCCGCCCACACCCCGGCGATGGCGTCGGCGGCGAGGAAGGCGCCCTTCTTCAGCATCTCGATGGAGGGCTGGACGAACGGGACGGTCTCGGTCGTCGCGCTGGCGGCGACCGGGACGACGGCGTTGACCGCGATCTGCGCCCGGGCCAGCTCCTGCACGTAGGCCAGACCGAGCCCCCCTCCGCTTCCGGTGACGATGGCGACCTTGCCCGAGAGGTCCACGGGAACTCCTTCGTTCGAGGCGGGGATGCCGGGACGCTAGGTCGCTATCGTGGAGGCTGTCAATGATGGAGGTGGCCATGCACCAGCACCTGTCGACCGATGTGGGTTTCCTGCTGTCGCGCGCCAGCGGGCTCGTGGTCCGGGCGACCAATGCCGCGTTGGCGGAGCACGGCCTCCGCGTGCGGCAGTACTCGGTCCTCACGCTGGCCGGGGAGGCGGAGCGGGGCGTGTCCCAGCGGGAGTTGGCGACGCTGCTGGGGCTGGACCCGTCCCAGGTCGTGCTGCTGGTCGACGAGCTGGCCGCTGCCGGGCTGGTGGAGCGGCGGCCCTCGGCGACCGATCGGCGCACCAACCTCGTCGTCGCCACCGGCCGGGGCCGGGACGTGCAGGAGCGAGCCGCCCTGGCGGCGGCGGACGCCCTCGCCGGCACGCTGTCCCGGCTCGACCCTGCCCAGTGCGACCTCCTGCGGACGCTGCTCGCCGAGGTGGTGGCCCCTGCCGGCTGACGGCGGGGGCGGCCGTGGGGCCAGCCGCGACTCCTTCCATCCCTTGGAAGTCCACTGGCCGACCCCGGGTGACGGCAGTCACCCTGGACGAGAGTCGAAGTGGACCACCGCCGGAAGGGCACCCCATGACCTCGATCGTCCAGAACCAGTGGTACGTCGCCGCCTACGGCCGCGAGGTCGACCGCGAGCTGTTCAGCCGCACCATCTGCGGGGAGTCCATCCTCTTCTGGCGGACGGAGGCCGGCGAGGTCACCGCGATGAGCGACCGCTGCGTGCACCGCCGGTTCCCGCTCTCGCAGCAGCCCAGCCACCTGGTCGGGGACACGGTCGTCTGCGGGTACCACGGCTTCACCTACGACGCCGCCGGCACCTGTGTCGCCGTCCCGGGCCAGACCCGCGTGCCGCGCACCGCCCGGCTGAGGTCCTACCCGGTCGTGGAGCAGGACAGCTTCGTCTGGGTCTTCATCGGCGACCCGGACAAGGCCGATGCCACCCGGATCCCGCGCGCCCCGTGGCTGGAGCAGGAGGGCTGGACCGCCGTCTCCGGCATGGAGCCGCTCGCCGCGCGGGCCAGCCTGCTGGTCGACAACCTGATGGACCTCTCGCACGAGACCTACCTGCACGGCGGGTACATCGGGACGCCGGAGGTCGCCGAGACCCCGATCACCACCGAGGTCGACGAGGCGGCCGGCATCGTCTACGTCAGCCGGCACATGGCCGACGCCGACTGCCCGCCGTTCTACGCCAAGAGCACCGGCATCACCGGCCGGATCACGCGCTGGCAGGACATCGAGTTCACCCCGCCGTGCCTGTACAATCTGCACAGCCGGATCGCGCCGGTCGGCGTCCTGCCCAACGAGGACGGTACCGAACCCGACTCCTTCCACGTGGAGGTCGTCTACGCGATCACCCCGGAGACCGAGAACAGCACCCACGACTTCTGGGCCGTCGCGCGCGACTTCGCCCTCGACGACGAGGGCGTCTCGGACTTCCTGCGGGAGAGCAACCGGACCGTCGTCCTGCAGGACGTCGTGGCCCTCGACGTGCTCGAGAACGTGCTCACCGGCGAGCCCGACGGCTACCAGGAGCTGTCGATCAACATCGACACCGGTGGCCTGGCTGCCCGGCGGATCATCGCCCGGCTGGCCGCCGAGGGCAACGGCGGGGCGACCCCGGCGCAGCCGGCCGTCGCGTCGTCGGCGGCGGCCCGGTGACCGGCGGTCCGCGGGGCGACGTCCCGCCCGACGAGGTCCCGCTCGACGCCGCCGAGGTGAGCACGGTGCGGCGCGGGAACCTGACGCTGCCCGCACCGCGCCAGGTGCTGGAGGGCGACCGCGTCCTCCGGGTCAACTGGCTGCCGGGCTCCGACCGGCTCCGGGGACTGTGCTTCTGCGGTGCCGAGGCCGAGGCCTCGGACCCGCAGGAGATGTGGGAGTGGCTGCTCGCGCACCCCGACCACCCGGCCGGTGGTCCGGTGGAGCCGCCGGCAACCGGGCCGCTGCCGCCGCCTCCCGCGCACCACATCACCGACCCGACCATCATCAGGGCGCGCACGCTCGTCCTGGTCTGACGAAGGACCCCGCCGTTCCCGCCGCTAGCAGGCTCGCGGCGGGTCCCTGCACCGGGGCCTAAACTGCCCCGCACCGCTCGCGAGTTCGCGGGCGGGCTCTGCGGCGGGGCGACAAGAGGAGAACTGTGCACAGCACGCACGACGAGGTGGACCTGCGGCTGGTCGTCGCGCGCCGGACGACGGGCGCCGAGGGCGTCGCCGTCCTGGAACTGCGCGATCCGTCCGGGGCCGAGCTGCCGGCCTGGGGCCCGGGCGCCCACGTCGACCTCAACCTGCCCGGTGGGCTGATCCGGCAGTACTCCCTCTGCGGCGACCCGCGCGACCGCAGCGTCTGGCAGATCGGCGTGCTGCGCGAACCCGAGGGGCGCGGTGGCTCGGCCTACGTGCACGACCAGGTGCTGGAGGGGGCCGAACTCGACGTCCGTGGCCCGCGGAACAACTTCGAGCTGGTGGCGGCGCCGAAGTACGTCTTCCTCGCCGGTGGCATCGGGATCACCCCGATCCTGCCGATGGCCGCAGCGGCCGAGGAAGCCGGCGCCGAGTGGGAATTCCACTACGGCGGCCGCACCCGCACGTCGATGGCCTTCCTGGACACCCTCGGCGAGCTGGAGGCCACGACGGGTCACGGGCTGCGGGTCACCCTGCACCCGCAGGACGAGGTCGGCCTGATCGACCTCGACCGGATCCTGGGGACGCCGCAGCCGGACACCAAGATCTACTGCTGCGGCCCCGAGCCGCTGCTCAAGGCCGTGGAGGACCGGGTCGCGGCGGCCGGCTGGCCGGCGGGGTCGCTGCACGTCGAGCGGTTCTCGCCCAAGGAACAGGGTGAGCGGGTGCTGTCGGGCAGCTTCGAGGTGGAGCTGACCATCTCCGGGATGACCGTCACCGTGCCCCCGGAGAAGTCGATCCTCGAGGCCGTCGAGGACGCCGGCGTCCCGGTGCTGTCCTCCTGCCAGGAAGGCACCTGCGGCACCTGCGAGACCCCGGTGCTCGAGGGCCGGGTCGACCACCGCGACTCGCTGCTGACCCCGGAGGAGCAGGCGGCCAACGACACGATGTTCATCTGCGTCTCCCGCGCGGCCTGCCCCAAGCTGGTCCTCGAGCTCTGAGCCGGGTCCGGCGGGAGGCGTCGTGGCGGCTGCGGGCCGGCGGACGGCGGGCACCAAGCTGCTCGACGTACTCGACGCGTTCGGCCGCGACCGCCGGGCGCTGAGCCTGTCGGAGATCGCCCGCGCCATCGACGTCCCGTTGTCGACGGCGCACCGGCTGATCGCCGAGCTGTGCACCTGGGGTGGGCTGGAGCGCGCCGACGACGGCCGCTACCGGGTGGGGCTGCGGCTGTGGGAGCTCGGTGCGCTCGCCCCGCGGGCGTTGGGGCTGCGCGAGGCGGCGCTGCCCTTCATGGAGGACCTCTACGAGGTCACCCACGAGAACGTTCAGCTCGCCGTCCGCGACGACGCCGAGGTGGTGTTCGTCGAGCGGTTCGCCGGGCGCACCGCGGTCGCGGTGTACACCGAGGTCGGCGGGCGCTTCTCGCTGCCGCCGACCGGGGTGGGCCTGGTGCTGCTGGCCGCGGCACCGGCCGAGCTGCAGGAGCAGGTGCTCGCCGCTCCGCTGCGGCGCTACACCCCCTGGACCATCACCGACCCGGCCCAGCTGCGCCGCGTGCTGGCCGAGGTGCGCCGCAGCGGGGTGGCGATCAGCGACCGGCAGGTGACCGCTGACGCGGTCTCGGTGGCCGCGCCGATCAGCCAGCGCGACACCGTGGTCGCCGCGCTGTCGATCGTGGTGCGCGGCGACGGCCCAGCCGCGGTGCGGTCGATGGCACCCGGCGTGCGGGCCGCTGCGCGGGCGATCAGCCGGACGCTGTCCGGCTGAGTCAGAGCACCGGGCGGACGAAACCGACCTGTGTCGCGGTGATGCAGGCCGGGAAGGTCTCGAACACCGCCGCCCGCTCCGGCGAGGCGTTGTACGCGGCCTCCACCTGGCTGAACTCGGCCTCGTCGCCGTCATGCTCGACCGCCCAGGTGAAGGTGCTGTTCGCGTCGTCGGCGTAGCCGAACAGCAGCCGGAAGCCGTACTGCGCGCGGACCGGGGCCAGACCCGGGAACCAGGCGAGGAAGTCGGCCAGCCGGCCGGGCTCCACGTCGTAGCGGCGCAGCTGCACAGTGGTCACCCGCCCATCCTCCCCTGCGGGTGGAGCGCCACCCGCGCAGGGAACCTGCGTGGTGGCACTCCAGTGCAGGGGCACGCCAGGCAGACTCGGGGCGTGCCGCACCGCTCACCCACCGACGGCTGGACGACGTGCGCCCAGAACCACCGGCACTGGGGCCTGGCCGGCGCCGCTGGCCTGCTGCTGCACCGGCCCGGCCCCGACGGCGTCGAGGTGCTGCTGCAGCTGCGGGTCGAGTGGTCGCACCACGGTGGCACCTGGGGCACCCCCGGCGGCGCGCTGCACCCGGCCGAGCCCGCGGCCGCCGGTGCCCTCCGCGAGGCCGGCGAGGAGCTCGGGCTGCGCCCGGACGACGTCGTCCTGGGCCGTGAGTCGGTCGACGACCACGGCGGTTGGAGCTACACGACCGTGCTGGCCACGCCCACCGGCCCGCTCGACCCGGGCCTGCTGGAGCTGAACGCGGAGAGCGTCGACGTCGGCTGGTTCCCCCTGACTGCGCTGGACGACGTCCGGCTGCACCCCGGCCTGGCCGCCTCCCTCCCCACTCTGCGCCCCCTCCTCAGCTGACCCCGGCACCGGGCTCCGCCGGGCCCGGGGCACCGTGCTCTCCGGCCTCAGGCACAGGCGGGGTGGACGGTGGCGGTGACCAGGCGGTGGTCGCCGACGCCGAGCTCCCGGACGGCGACGTCGCTGGCCGTCAGCGCGCCGAGCGCCAGCAGGTGGTCGAACTGCAGCCGGGGCGCGTGCGCGGGATACGTGGGCGCGGTGACCAGCCGCCGGCCGCCGGCCACCCCGGCGGGCGCCGGGCCCATGAGGTTCAGGTCGCCGGCCAGGAGCACGGGTCCGGGCAGCCGGCGGGCCCAGCGGCGCAGCCGCACCAGCTGCCGGACGGCGGTGTGCGGAGCGAAGGACAGGTGGGTGCCGACGACGGTGCAGTCCTCCAGCTCGGCCGCGACGGCCACCCGCGGTTCGTCGGGGAACCACCACCAGCGGGCGATGCCGGTGCGCGGGTCGGGCGCCTTGATCGGCAGCCGGGCGCGGCCGGCTCCCAGTGCCTGCACCGACCAGCGGCGCACCGGCAGCCGGGAGCACAGCGCGATGCCGTAGCGCGGGCCGGCGAGGTCGTCCTCCGGACCCCCGAGCACCACCGGGTCGGCCGGGCGCCAGCTGCGGAAGGGGTCCGGCGTCCCGTCGACGGTCGCGGCGAACCGCCAGTCGGTCGCGCCGATGGCCGCGGCGACCACGGCCGGTTGGGACAGCCCGTGCGACCGGGCCTGGCCGACGTCGACCTCCTGGACGGCGAGGACGTCGAGGTCGAGCCCGGCCAGCGCGGCCGCCAGCCCGGGGCCGTCGAGCGAGGCGCCCGCGGGGCCGCGGCCGGACGCCAGGTTGAGCGTGCCGACCCGCATCCCGGAGCTGCCCATCCCCGGACGGTATCCGCCGGGCGGCCGCCGGGGCCGGGAGCTCAGGACTCGGCGTGGACCAGCGGGGGAGGGGTGCGGGTCGGGCCGTGGGCCCAGTCGACCACCCGGGCCCCGCCGGCCCGCTTGGCGGCGTACATCGCGGCGTCCGAGCGGGCCAGCAACTGCTCGGCCGACAGCGCGGGGTCCGCCGGTCCCAGCACGCAGACGCCGATGCTCGCCCGGACGGCCAGGCTGTGCCCGGCGATGGCGAAGGGCGCGGCCAGGGCGTCGTGGATGCGCGCGGTGCCGGTGACCGACTCGCCGTCGTCCTCGAGCAGGACGGCGAACTCGTCGCCGCCCAGCCGGGCGATGGTGTCACCGGAGCGCAGCCCCCCGGTGAGCCGCTCGGCGACGCGGGCGAGCAGCTGGTCGCCGAAGGCGTGGCCGTGGCCGTCGTTGACGGCCTTGAAGTCGTCCAGGTCCAGGAAGACGACCGAGACCGCGCGCCCGTCCCGGGCGTGCAGGGCGAGGGCGTGCTCGAGGCGGTCGCGGAACAGGGCGCGGTTGGGCAGTCCGGTGAGGGAGTCGTGGAAGGCCTGGTGGCGCAGCTCCGTCTCCCGGGTGGCGAGGTCGGCGGCGAGGCGCCCGTTCGCCCGCAGGGCCACGTACTGGCGGGCCAGCACCATCCCGACGATGAGCGCGAGGGTCAGGCCCGCGCCGCGGCCGAGCGGCTGGCCGGACGGGGAGCCGACCAGCACGACGAGCAGTGCGGCGACCACCGGGAGGTAGGGCAGGAAGGTGACCCGGCGCCGGTCGGCGCAGCGATCGTCGGCCGGGGACCTCCGGGAGCCGGCCGCCTGGGCGCACGACCCGGCCGTGGCGATGAGGCCGAACGCGACCACCCAGGCGACGTCGACGGCGCCGCCGGCATAGCTGGAGGTGGCTTCGAGGTAGGCGAAGGTGCTGTCGGCGACCCCCATCGCGATGACGCCCAGGCCGACGAGGTCCAGCGCGGTCCGGTCGCTGTGCGTCCGGGAGAGCAGCAGCACGGTCAGTACGACGAGGGCGACGTCGGCGATCGGGTAGGACAGCAGCAACGCGCGGGCAGCCGCGCTGTGGACGGTGTCGCTGGCCGCGATGGCGCCGATCGTGGTCTGCCAGCCGACCAGGCCGACGGCGGCCGAGATCATCACGGCGTCGAAGACCCGCTGCCACAGTGCACCACCCCCGCCGCCGGCGGGCTGGACCAGCAGGGCGGTCACCGCCAGCACGGAGAACCCGAGGAAGCCGATGTCGGCCACCGAGGGGAAGGGCGCCCGGCCTGAGGCGGCCAGCCACGCCCAGTGCGCCTGCCCGGCCGCCCAGGCGGCGCAGGCGAGCGACAGCAGCGCCCAGGACGTCTGCTGCCGGCCACGGGGGCAGCGCCGGGCGAAACCGGCC
>JAOPWO010000164.1 GCA_025965635.1 Modestobacter sp.
GGACGTCGACGCGGCGACGGCGGTGACCGCGGCGACCGACCTGGCCGCCGTCGGGCTCGCCTGGGACGGTTCCCGGCTGGCCGGGCAGGCCGCCGCGCGGGCCACCGACGCGCGGGACCGGCTGACCCTGCTGCAGTGCGCGCGCTCGCTGGCCGAGAGCGAGGAGGGTGGGGAGCGGACGGCCCGGGCCGTGCCCGAACACCCGGCCCCGGCTCCGGAGGACGCCCACCTCAGCCAACGCGAACGGGACGTGGCCGCGCTCGTGGTGGCCGGGCAGACCTACCGGGAGATCGGGGCGCGGCTGTTCATCTCGGCGAAGACGGTGGAGCACCACGTGTCGCGGATGCGGCAGCGGCTCGGGGCCAACAGCCGGTCGGACCTGATCGCCCGGTTGCAGGCCGAGCTCACCGAGCACGCCTGACCGGGTTCCACGTGGAACCCGGGCCGGCGCCGGGCCGCCCTCGGGCAGACGGACTGCCGGTGGACCGGCTGGTCCGGGGGGATCAGCGGGTCTGCACCCGACAGGTCGGGCACACGTCGACCCCGGCGACCGGCCAGCTGCGCTCGGTGGTCACCCGGGCCAGGACGCCGCAGAGCGTGAGCTCGCACGCGCCGTCGACCTCGGCGGGGTCGCGGTGGACCTCGACGGCGTGCCAGAGGGCGGCGGTGGGGCCGTGTGCCCGGCTCCGGGCGGCGGCGACGGTGGCGGTGTCCACGAGGAGCTCCCTGGAGGCAGTGGCGGCGGTCACCCTCCAGTAGTCGGCATCGGTGGGGGTCGGGTCGAGCGGGGAGTGCCGGAGTCCCCCGAAGGAGGGACACCCGCCGGCGTGGCACGCTGCCGGTCGGTGTCACCAGCCGTCCCCGAGGAGGCCCCTGTGCAGCTCACCAAGCTCGGCCACGCCTGTGTCGTGCTGTCCGACGGCGACCGCCGGCTGGTCGTCGACCCGGGCGCGTTCACCGAGGAGTCGGCGTGGGAGGGCGCGTCGGCGGTGCTCATCACCCACGAGCACTTCGACCACTTCGACCCGGTCCGCACGCGCGCCGCCCTCGACGCAGACCCGGCACTGGAGGTGTGGACGAACGCCTCGGTGGCCGGGCAGCTGGAGGGCGCCGGTCCCCGCGTGCACGTCGTCGGGGCCGGGGACGCCGTCGAGG
This sequence comes from Modestobacter sp., assembly GCA_025965635.1. Lineage (GTDB taxonomy): Bacteria > Actinomycetota > Actinomycetes > Mycobacteriales > Geodermatophilaceae > Modestobacter. The sequence goes on from JAOPWO010000164.1 coordinate 1,156, forward strand.
TGGCCGGCTTCCACGTCCAGGTGCACGGCGAGTGGCACGCGGTCATCCACCCGGACCTGCCGCGCCTGCCCAACGTCGGCTTCCTCGTCGACGGCGTCGTCTTCCACCCCGGCGACGCGCTGACCGCGCCCGGTGTCGAGGTGCCGAACCTGCTGGTCCCGCTGTCGGCGCCGTGGTCGAAGACCGGTGAGCTGATCGACTACCTGCGCGAGGTGCGCGCCGACCGGGCCATCGCCGTGCACGACGCGCTACTCAGCGAGATCGGGCTCGGCGTGGTCAGCGGCATGCTGGGCGAGCACGGCCCGGGTACACCCACCCCGCTCACCCGGCTGGCGCCGGGGGAGTCGATCGGCCTCTGATCGTCCGGGTCAGCGGACCTGCGACCGCCGGCGGTCCAGCTGGACGTCCGCGGCGTGCAGCAGGCCGTCGACGTCGCAGGCGTCCTGCGGGTGCACGGCGACGCCCACGCTGATGCCCACGGCGACCTGCTCGCCGTGCACCTGCACCGGTCGGCCGACCGCCGCGGCCAGCGAGGCGGCCACCCGGTCGGCCTCCGCCGCCGCGGTGCCGGCGGCCAGCCCGGTCAGCGGGTCGGTGGAGGAGAGCTGGTCGATCCGGGCGAGGGCGCGGCGGATACGTTCCTGCTCCTGGGCGAGCGCGCGCTGCGCCTCCACCCGCTCGGTGACGTCGGCCTGCACGCCGATGTACTGGACGACGTCGCCGTGCTCGTCGAGCACCGGCGCGAGGTGGCACTCGTTCCACCAGGTGCTGCCGTCGGCGCGCCGGTTGAGCAGCACCTCCCGGATCTCCGCACCGGCGTCCACGGCGCCCCGCAGCCGGGCCACCGCGGCGGGGTCGGTGTCGCGGCCCTGCAGGAAACGGCAGTTGCGGCCCAGCACCTCGGCCGCGGTCGTGCCGGAGAGCCGTTCGAACGCCCGGTTGACGTAGATCAGCGGCTCGTCGGGCAGCCGCATGTCGACGATCGTGACACCGCTCGTGGTGGCGGCCAGCGCCCGCTCCAGCAGCGCCTCACCCGGGCCACCGGACGGCACCTGGCGGCCGGACGGCACCGGGACGGTGGACACGACCGGCACCGCGGGCGGGTGCGGCTCACCGATCGCGGTCGCCAGCTCACGCGGCGCGACCCGGCCGAGCAGCGCCCGCGCGGCGCGGACGACGGTGTCCCGGTCGTAGGTGAGGGCGAACTCGAAGGAGCGGTCCAGGTCGACGCCGTCGTCCCGCAGGTCACGGGCGAGCAGGGCGGCGCTGAAGTGCGGGCTCAGGACGACGACGTCCCACTCCCCCCGCACCGGGTCGTCGGTACGCAGGTCCGCACCGCGCACGCCGGGCAGCGGCTCGACCGGGAGCCCCTCGCCGAGCGCGCAGACGAAGCCGACCCGCGACACCAGGTCGCGGTAGCGCAGTGTGGTGGCGGGCGTGAGGTGCCGGGCGTCCTGGAAGGTGGCGGCGACGACGCAGGTGTCACCCAGCCGCATCGCCTGGCGCTCCAGCTGCTTGCTCAACTCGATCAGCAGCGACTTGGGCGACGTGCGCAGCGGCACCGAGGCGGGCAGGCAGCTGAACGGTGACACGTCGTCGGCGGCGGTCCGTGCCCGTGGCGGGACGGGCAGGACGAGCGCGGCGACCGGGTGGCCGGTCACCGGGCCGGCCGCCGGCCGGCCGAAGAACCAGCCCTGGCCGAGGGTCGCGCCGAGGGCCTTCGCCATCCGCAGGTGCGCGGCGTCCTCGATGCCCTCGGCGAGCACCAGGGCGCCGCTGCTCTCCGCGTAGGCGTTGACCGCGTTCATGATCTCGGCGATCGCCGGGCCGGGGCGTTCCTGCACCAGCCGCAGGTCCAGCTTGACCACGTCGGGGCGCAGCAGCGGCATGAAGGCCAGCGACAGGGAGTCGGCACCCACGTCGTCCAGCGCGATGGCCCAGCCGTACTCGCGCACCCGCTCGACGGTGCGCAGCAGCTCCGCCGGGCGGGCGGACAGAGCCCGCTCGGTGATCTCCAGGACGACGCGCGGGCCGCCGGGCACGCTGGCGACGCTGCGGGCCAGCTCGGCCAGCGGCGTGTCGTCGAGCACCTCGGGCTCGACGTTGACGAAGACGGTGAGCGGCGCCTGCAGGCCCTGCTCGCGCGCACCGCG
>JAOPWO010000062.1 GCA_025965635.1 Modestobacter sp.
CGGCGACCCGGTCGGCGAGCTTCATCGGGAGGCCACCCGGCGCCGGCCGAACAGCCCACCCCGGCGGTCGATGGGCGTGGGCAGGAAGCCGGCGACCATGGCCTGCAGCCCGCGGGTCACCGGGTCGCGGTTGTCGCCGTGCAGCAGCGGCACCCCGGTGTTGGTCGACACCGGTACCGCCGAGTGCCGCGGCAGGACGACGTCCAGCGGTGCGCCGAGGGTGTCCTCGACGTCGGTGGTGGACAGCCCGCCGGCCGACTCGACGGCGTTGAGGACCAGGTGCCGGGCGGCCGGCAGCAGGTGCAGCTCGGTGAGCACGTCGAGCTCCTTGCGCATGCCGCGCACGCCGGGCACGTCCAACCGGGAGACCAGCACCAGGTCGGTGGCCTGCTCCAGGGCGGTGAGGGTGTGCGCGGTCAGGCCGGGGGCGGTGTCCACCACGACGTAGCGGAACTCGCGGCCCAGTGTGTCCAGCAGCCGGCCGACCTGGTCGGCGGTGACCGCGTCGCCGGCGGCCGGCGAGTCGCTGCCGGCCAGCACGTGCAGGCCGCTGGGGTGCCGGCCGAGGAAGGTCTTGAGCACCAGGGGGTCGTAGCTGGCCGCGCCCTGGACGGTGTCGGGCAGCGTGTACTCCGGCGTCATGGCCAGTGCGCCGGCCACGTCGCCGAACTGGACGTCGAGGTCCACCAGCACGGTCGAGCCCACCGCGGCCCGGGCCAGCCCGACGGCCAGGTTGGTCGCGACCGTCGTCTTGCCCGCCCCGCCCTGAGGGGAGGCGACCACGATCACCCGGTGGTCGTCGGCCTGGGTGGCGGCGTGCTGGCCGGCCTCCTCGTGGGCCGCGGCGAGCGTGGCGGCCCGGCGCACCACGGCGGCCACGTCGCCCGGATCGGCGTCGGGACCGAGCACGTCGCGGATCCCGGCCCGCATGGCGGCGACCCACAGCTCGGGGCCGCCCTCGGCGACCAGCACGACGCTGGTGCCGGGCAGCGCCACGTCGACCCGGCCGGCCAGCGGGAACGCCCGGTCCTGCGGCACGTCGGGGCCCAGCACGACGACGAACGGGGAGCCTGCCTCGGCGATCCGGGCCAGCAGGCCGCCGGCGGCGTCCAGCTGCGCCGCGTCGAGGGTCACGAGGTCGCCGCCGACGGCCTCGGTGAAGGCCCCGGTGAGGTGGCTGCCGACGCCGACGGTCAGGACCTGGCTCACTGGTCGGCTCCCTGGGTGCTGGTGGTCACGGTGCCGGTATCGGCACCCGCGCCTGGTACTTGGAGCGACATCCACACGGTGCCCAGCTCCATGCCCTCGATCAGCCGCGCGCCGGCGGCGGTGTCGACGGCGACCGTGACGGTGAGCGCCGTCCCCGGCGACTCGGCCGGCGCCACGGCGCCGTTGCTGTCGGTGCCGGCGTCGGCCACCTGGTCCTCGACCCGGGTGACGAGCACCTTGTCGAGGGACAGGACGGTGTTCCGCTGGTCGATCCCACCGGCGGTCACGACCTTGCTGACGTAGACGCCGACCAGGTCACCGGGGGCGAGCGCGCCGGCGACGGCGCGCTGGGGCTCCAGTGAGACCGCGACCTCCTGCAGTCCGGCCGGGACCGCGATGGTGCCCTCCGGCAGCAGCGCGCCCGGGTCGGCGAAGCGGTCGAGCTGGACCTGTTCGCCGGGCAGCAGCGCGGCGGTGGTCACCTGGCCGTTGAGCTCGGCGAGAGCGGGGAGGTCGCTGACCCGGGAGGGGGCGGCCAGCCGGGCGGGCACCTGCACCGTCTCGACCGAGGAGGCCACCAGCACGGCGTCGGTGCCGGCCGGGACGGTGCGGGCCACCACGAGGACGGGGACCTGCACCTCCCCCGCCGCGGCCCGGTCGTCCGCCGTCCGGACGTAGGAGGCCAGGACGAGGGACCCGACCAGGGCCAGGAGCACGGCCGCGAGGGCCACCAGGACGCGTCGTCGCATGAGGGATCAGACCTTCGGGTCGACGAGGTGGACGGTCCGGACGCCGAGGTCCGGAGCGGTGGAGCGGAGGGGGCCGTCGCCGAGGGAGGCGGTGGCGGTGAACCAGCCCACGAGCCGCGGCGGCTCGGGAGTGCTCCCGTTGCCGCTGCCGAAGCCGAGAAGCCAGGCGAGCCAGTCCCAGAAGGTCCACCGGCCACCACCACCGGTGGCGCTGGTCAAGCCGTCGACGCGGAACGCGGCGAAGCCGTGCACGGTGTACGTCGGGACCCCGGCCGAGGTGCTGGCGTCGAACACCGGCAGCACGACCGTGTCGGAGGTCAGGTCGGACAGCGCGTCGCGGCAGGCCGGCGGCACGCTGTTGGTCGCCGTGGACGACGTCCGGTGCTGGGTGAGCCTGTCGCCGATCGTGGCCCGCAGCGTGCAGCTGCTCGCGGACGTGCTGACCCAGGCACCGGCCGGGGACGCGGCGCCGGTCTGCGGGGTGCAGCCGGTGGTGGGCAGCGTGACGGCGGTCTTGGCGGTCTTGGTGAGCGCCTGGGCGGCGACCTGCTGGCGGTACTCGCACAGCGACACGGCGAAGGGCAGCACGGTGGCGGACGACGCGCCGGCCCACTGCGCGCGGGAGGTCCGGCTGATGACGCTGGACCCGATGCCGAGGACCGGGGCGAACCAGTGCTGCTGGGTGGCGCGGGCGGTGACCGTGGCACCGGTGGTGTCGACGGCGACGGTGGGCGCGCCCAGCGTGCCGCCCGGGGCGGCGCCGTTGGCCTGCACGAGGGCGGTGGCGGTCGCGACGGTGTTCCCGCAGGCGCTGCGCGCGCAGTCCGCGGCCACGGCGAGGGCGGCGGCGTCGGCGGCGTTCTGCAGCTGCTGGTGCTCGGCGTGCACGGCGGCGACGTCGACGGCGATGGCGGCGCAGCCGAGCAGGGGCACGAGCATCAGGGCGACGACGACCGCGATGGCGCCGCGCTCGTCGCGCAGCCGGTTCCGGAGCCGGGCCGTCAGCCAGGCCGGGATCAGCCGCCGCATCGCATGGCCGCCTTGCCGGTGAGGTCGACGCCGGCGCCGCCGAGGACGCCGTAGAGGACCGGCTGGGAGTAGCGCACGGTCACGGTGACCGTGCTGGTGCTGGTCGTGCCGGCGGGGCAACTGCCCTGCACGGTGATCTGGCTGGTGCCCAGCGCGACCGAGGTGGCCGCGTGCTGCACCACGGCCGGGGCGGCGCCGGGAGCGCCGCCCAGCGTCACGGCCCGGGCGCCCTCACGGGCGGCGGCGGACAGCGAGGACTGGACCAGCATGACCTTGCTGAGCTCGACGACGCCGAGCAGCAGGAAGACCAGCAGGGGGGCGACGAGGGCGAACTCGACCGCGGCCGCGCCCCGGTCGGAGTGCGGTCGGGTGCGCAGACGGGTGCCCTGACGACGCCGTCGTCCGGGGTGCGGTGCGGTCGGTGCAGGCACGCTGCCTCCTCTCCCACTCCCGTATCGGCGGGCCGGAGGCAAACGTGAGCCGGAGGGACCCGGCGGCGCGACGGATCAGCCGCGCACGCCGGGTGCCGGCGGCACCGTGCCTGCTACCGGAGGTCAGGACCTGGTGCTCAGCGTGATGCCGGTGAAGAGGGTGGCCAGCTTGGTGCCGAAGGCCAGGATGGCGGTGAGGACGACGACGGCGAGGACCCCGACCAGCAGCGCGTACTCGACGGCGCTGGCGCCCGTCTCGTCGTCCTTGATGGCCTTGACGCGGTCGGTGGCGGTGAAGGACAGGGTGTAGAGGGCCTGGAACAGGGTGGTCACGGTGCTCTCCTCGGTACTGACCGGCACCTGATCCGGGTCGGGGACCCGGGGAGCGGTTGCAGATCCGTTGTCGACAGCCGTTCGGAGGGGCTACAGAGGGTTCCGGGGCAGGTCACCCGAACGGGTGACCACCCCTTTCAGGGGCCGGACAACGGCCACGGGGCCGCCAGCAGCGCGGCGGCGAGCGAGCCGCCCAGCAGGGCCGGGCCGAAGGCCAGCTCGGTGCGCCGCCCGGCCCGGCGGGTCAGCAGCAGCACCACCCCGACCAGGGCCTGCGCGACGAAGCCGAGCAGGAGGCCCAGCAGCAGCACCGGCCAGCCCAGCCAGCCGAGGGACAGGCCGAGCAGGCCGGCCAGCTTCACGTCGCCCATGCCCAGGCCGGCGGGCGCGAGCAGCGCCATCCCGAGCAGGACGGCGAACGCGACGAGGGCGGCCAGCCCGGCCCGCACCAGCGCCGGCCAGGCGCCGTCGACCGCGGCGGCGACCAGCAGCAGGGCTGCCCCGCCGGCCGCTCCGATGGCCAGCAGCCGGTTGGGCAGCCGGTGCTCGCGCAGGTCCACCGCGGCCAGCGGCACCCCGATCGCGACGGCCCAGAGCCAGGCCGGCAGCTGGGCGGAGAACCCGAACCCCAGCGCGACGGCGACGCCGGCGAGCGCACCGGGGCCCAGGGCGGCAACCGGGATGCCGGTCCGGGCCGGGGCGCTCGTCACGCCGGGGAGCGTGGCACGGCCGGACGGCGTCACTGCGGCGGTGCCGACCGACACGCGGGCCCGGCGCCTACCATCGGTACGGCTCGGCGCAGGTCCCTCCTCGGCTCGCCGCACGGGTTCGACGAGAGAGAGAAGGACAGCGTGGACACCGAACAGGGCACGACGGCGGTACGGGCGGGCGGGCGGCCCGGCACGGACGTGCTGACCCAGGCGCGGCGGCGGCGGACCTTCGCCGTGATCAGCCACCCGGACGCCGGCAAGTCCACGCTCACCGAGGCGCTCGCGCTGCACGCCCGGGTGATCGGGCAGGCCGGCGCGGTGCACGGCAAGGCCGGTCGGCGCGGCACGGTCAGCGACTGGATGGACATGGAGAAGGACCGCGGCATCTCCATCACCTCCGCCGCGCTGCAGTTCGCCTACCGCGACGCGGTGGTGAACCTGCTGGACACCCCCGGGCACGCCGACTTCTCCGAGGACACCTACCGGGTGCTCACCGCCGTCGACGCCGCGGTGATGCTCGTCGACGCCGCCAAGGGCCTCGAGACGCAGACGATGAAACTGTTCAGCGTCTGCCGGCACCGGGGCATCCCGATCATCACGGTCATCAACAAGTGGGACCGGCCGGGCCTGGACGCGCTCGCCCTGATGGACGAGATCCAGGAGCGCACCGGCCTCACCCCGACCCCGCTGACCTGGCCGGTCGGTATCGCCGGCGACTTCCGCGGGGTCCTCGACCGGCGCGACGGCAGCTACCGGCACTTCACCCGCACCGCCGGTGGCGCCACCATCGCCCCCGAGCAGGTCTTCTCGGCCGAGGCCGCGGCCGCCCGCGAGGGCGACGCCTGGACCCAGGCCGTGGAGGAGTCCGAGCTGCTCGCCGAGACGGGCGCCCAGCATGACCAGGAGCTGTTCCTCGCCGGGGCCACCACGCCGGTGCTGTTCGCCTCCGCGGTCTCCAACTTCGGCGTCGGCCAGCTGCTGGACACCCTGGTCGACCTGGCCCCCGCGCCGGCCGACCGGCCCGCCGAGGACGGCACGCCGCACCCGCTGGACGCCCCGTTCAGCGCCTTCGTGTTCAAGGTGCAGGCCGGGATGGACACCGGGCACCGCGACCGGCTGGCCTACATCCGGATCTGCTCAGGTGTGTTCGAGCGCGGCATGGTGGTCACCAACGCCGGCACCGGCCGGCCCTTCGCGACCAAGTACGCCCAGCAGGTGTTCGGCCGCGACCGGGAGACCATCGACACGGCCTACCCCGGGGACGTCGTCGGCCTGGTCAACGCCGCCGCGCTCAGCGTCGGCGACACGCTGTACGCCGACGAGCCGGTCAGCTATCCCCCGGTGACGACGTTCGCGCCCGAGCACTTCGCGGTGGCCCGGGTGGCCGACACCAGCAAGTACAAGCAGTTCCGCAAGGGCATCGACACCCTGGCCGGCGAGGGGGTGGTCCAGGTGCTGCTGTCCGAGCGCCGCGGCGACGGTGCGCCGGTGTTCGCCGTCGTCGGGCCGATGCAGTTCGAGGTGGCCAGCCACCGGATGGAGCACGAGTTCGGCGCCCGGATCAGCCTGGAGCCACTCCCCTACCACCTGGCCCGGATCACCGACGAGGCGTCGGCCGGCGAGCTGTCCTCCGCCCGCGGGGCCGAGGTGATGCGGCGGGCCAACGGCGAGCTGCTGGCCCTGTTCACCGACAAGTGGTCCCTCGGCGTGCTGGTGCAGAACAAGCCGCACCTCACCCTGGTCCCGATGGTGGCCGCCGAACTCAGCTGAACCGGGGCGACCGCGACGGGGTGGATCCCCGTGGTGGGTCGGGAAGACCGCGCTCGACAGCCCCACCAGGCTGCCCCGACGATGAGGACGGGGATGTCGACGTCACGTCGGACCGGACGGGTCGGGCACCCCTGGAGCGGGCCGGCGGGGACGCCTCCGCCCCGCCGTCGCTCCCGCCGGGGGCGCGGGGCAGGTGCCTGGTGGAGTTCCTCACCACGACCGCCGTCCCGGTGACGGCGATGACGGTCAGTCCCAGCAGGAGCGCCACGTAGCTGGCCCAGGCGCTCAACGCGGCCAGCAGAGCCGGCAGGAGGAAGCCGACGTAGGCCAGCGCGTAGAAGATGCCGGTCATCGTGGCCAGCTCCCGGGCCGGGGCCAGGCGCTGCAGCTCGAGCAGCCCGGCCACGATGGCGATCCCGTAGCCGGACCCGAGGACGAGGGCAGCGCCCAGGGCGAGCCAGGGGGATCGAACCGCGGCGGTCCACGTGCTGAGCGCGAGCCCCAGGCAGAGGATGGTCATCGCGGTGACGGCCGCTCGGGCGCTGTCCTGGCGATCGAGTCGCTTGGCGATCGGTTGGATCGCGACGCCCGCGCCCAGGGTGCACACGGTGAGCGATGTCGAGTAGGCGAGCCCCCAGGAGCCCAGCCTGCCCTCGACGACCTGCGGCATGATCGCGTAGGCGACGCCGACGGACCCGAAGACCCACGGTGCCAGGGGCACGATGATGCGGACGAAGCGCGGGTGCCCCAGGCTGCCGAGCCGCCCCGCCGGTCGCAGAGCGTGCGTCCTGCTCCGCGTGCGGGCGTCCCGCACCGGGCGCGTCTCGGGGCTCCTCCGCACCACCACCAGGGCACCGACGCACAAGGCCATGTGCACGAGGAACGGCAGGACCATCGGCCACGGCCCCCACTGCGCCAGCACTCCGGCCACACCGGGCCCGATCCCCAGCCCGAGGGTCAAGCACAGGGCGGAACGCCGTGGCCCCAGACCTGCGGGCGAGGCGGGCTCACGCTCGGTCAGTTCCTGCACCCAGGTGGAGCCGACCGCCATCGCCGCCGCGAGCCCGACGCCGGTGACGAACCGACCGATCGCGATCCACACCGCGCCGGCCTCGCCCAGCGCGGTGGAACCCGAGGCCACCAGCGACAGGACGGTGCCGCCGATCAGAACCGGCTTCCGGCCGACACGGTCGGAGAGCCGGCCCAGCGTCAGCAGTCCGGGGATGAGCCCCACGACGTAGGCGCCGAGGAGGACGTCGACGACCAGGACCGAGTAGCCGGCGTCGCGGTACATGACCAGGAGCGGGGTGAACTGGTTGCCTCCCCACCCACAGCAGAACATCGCGGCTGCGACCGGCAGCCATGCCGGACGCCCGGTCACCGTCGCGGCGGAGCCGGCGCTCGAGGCCATGGGGTGCGAGACCTTCCCGGGATCAGCCGGCCGGTTCAGCGCGGAGCTCCTCCTCGCGCCACTCGGCGGGCGCGGCCTCCCCGGCTGCTGCCCGCCGCTTCTCCAGGTCCCGCAGGTCGACTCTCCGGATCTTCCCCGAGATGGTCTTGGGCAGGTCGGCGAACTCGAGCCGCCGGACCCGCTGGAAGGGCGCCAGCCGCTGGCGGGCGTGCTCGAAGATGGCTCGCGCAGTGGCTTCGCCCGGCGGCCAGCCGGCCGCGAGGACGACGAATGCCTTCGGCACGCTCAACCGGAGGGGGTCCGGTGCCGGCACGACGGCCGCCTCGGCCACCGCCGGGTGCTCGATCAGGACGCTCTCGAGCTCGAACGGGCTGATCTTGTAGTCGCTGCTCTTGAAGACGTCGTCCGTGCGTCCGATGTAGGTGATGCAACCCTCGGCGTCGCGCCGGGCGATGTCGCCTGTGTGGTAATAGCCCCCGGCCATCGCCTCCGCATGGCGCTGCGGGTCGTCGGTGTAGCCGGTCATCAGCCCGACCGGCGACTGCGCGAGGTCCAGGCAGATCTCCCCCTCGTCGGCCGGCCGGCCGGTCAGCGGGTCGACCAGCACCGCGGGCACGCCGGGCAGCGGGCGGCCCATCGACCCGGGTACGAGGTCCTGCCCGGGGCTGTTGGCGACCTGCACCGCGGTCTCGGTCTGCCCGAACCCGTCCCGGATGGTCAGGCCCCACTGCTCCTGGACCTGCTCGATCACCTCGGGGTTGAGCGGCTCGCCGGCGGCCACCACCTCCCGCAGGCTGCCGGGCCCACCGGACAGGTCCGCCTGGATCAGCATCCGCCAGACCGTCGGCGGCGCGCAGAACGACGTGACCCCGCAGCGCCGGATCTGGGCCAGCAGCCCGGGGGCGTCGAAGCGGTCGTAGTTGTAGACGAACACCGTGGCCTCGGCGATCCACGGCGCGAAGACGTTGCTCCAGGCGTGCTTGGCCCAGCCGGGCGAGCTGATGTTGAGGTGCACGTCCCCGGGCTGCAGCCCGATCCAGTACATCGTGGACAGGTGGCCCACCGGGTAGCTGACCTGGCTGTGCTCGACCAGCTTGGGCCGGCTGGTGGTGCCGGAGGTGAAGTAGACCAGCAGCGGGTCCTCCGGCCGGGTCAGCGACGTCCGCACCGTCCCCGGCTGGGACGCGGCGTCGGCGTGGTCGCGCCAGCCATCGACCGGCCCGCCGACGACGAGCTTCCCGAGCTCGGCGGTCAGCGGCGCGAACTTGGCGGTGTCGGCGGCATTGGCGATCACGTACCGGGCGCGGCCCCGCTCGATCCGGTCGGCCAGGTCCGCCGTCCCGAGGGCCGTCGTCGTCGGCATGATGACGGCGCCGAGCTTGGCGATGGCCAGGACGGAGTCCCAGAGCTCCACCTGGTTGCCCAGCATGAGCAGCACCCGGTCGCCCCGCCCGACGCCGTCCTCGGCCAGCAGGTCGGCCAGCCGGTCGGAGCGGGCGGCCATCTCGTCGAAGCTGTAGACGGCCTCGCTGCCGTCCTGCTCGACGATCCACAGCGCCGGGGCGGGGTTGCCCCGGGCCCGGGCGTCGAACCAGTCGACCGCCCAGGTGAAGGTGCCGGGGAACACCGGCCACTCGAACTCTGCGACCGCCCTGGCGTAGTCGGTGCGGTGGCGGAGCAGGAGGTCCCGCGCCTGCAGGTAGGTGTCGGTGGCGGTGGGGGGCATGACGCTCCTCGAGGCGATGCGGTCGGGACGACGGGGCGGGACAGCGGGGGCGCCGACGGGTGTCGAGCCGACGCCCCCGCTCTCCCGGTGGCAGGTGTGCCCTCAGACGGCGGCCGCCTCCACCTCGTAGGTGATCGGCTCCATCATCGGGAACTCGTGCACGGCGGGGAGGACCTCCCGGGCGAAGAGGGCGGTGCTCTTCTCCGCGACGTCCTGCGGCATGTTGCCGAACCGCATCACGAGCATGAACTCCTCGGGGTGGAACTCCTCGGCGATCGCCCGGAGCTTGCGGATGCACTGCTCCGGCGTGCCCCACACGTGGTTGTCCAGGTAGGTCTGGGCCATGCCGGCCGTGGCCACCTCCCGGGACGGCACCGCGTTCGCCATCTGCGCGTAGTGCTCGTAGCCCTTGGTCGTGGCGAAGTGGTTGCTGAAGAGCTCGTAGTTGCGCACGGCGCTGTCGGCGTACTGCGGCACGTACTTGCGGGCGTTGGCCTCCGCCTCGGCTTCCGTCTCGGCACAGTAGACGTTCATGTGGATCCGCGGCCGGACCGGCGGGAGCCCGACCTCGGCGCGCGCCCGGCTGAACTCGGTCAGGTCGGCGTGGTAGTCGGCCCAGGGCTTCTGCGGGATGATCAGCGGCTTCAGGCCGAAGCGCGCACCGATCGGTGCCGATGCCGGCGAGCCCCAGGAGAAGTGCATGGCATCGAGCAGCTGCTGCGGGTCGCGCGGGCGGGGGCGCATCGACACGTCCTCGAACTGGTAGTGCTCACCGGCGAAGGAGAACCGCTCCTCGGTCAGCGCCTTCTGGATGACCTGGATGCTCTCGGCGAAACGCTCCTTGGACTCGTTCATGTCGAAGTCGAGCTGCCGGAACTCGCGCCGGCCGGCGCCGCGCCCGACGCCGATGAACGGCGTCCGCCCGCGCAGGACGTACTGCAGCATCGTCATGTCCTCGGCCACCCGCAGCGGGTGGTGCCAGGGCAGGACGACGATCATGGTGCCGACGTCGATGCGGCTCGTGGCGCCGGCGAAGTAGCTCAGCAGCTGGATCGGGTTCGTGATCATCGTGTACGGGCTGACGTGGTGCTCCACCGTCCACAGCGAGTCGAAGCCCAGGTCTTCGAGCTTGAGCGCCGACTCGATCTCCTGGTCGAAGCGCTTGATGTCCTCCTGAGGGTCCAGCGGCGTGCTCGACTCCCCGTTCTCGACCTGTTCGAAGCGGTCCCAGTCCTGGTAGCCCTGGATGAAGAGCGTGATGCCACAGCGCATGTCCGTGCCTCCTGGCGATCGGGACGAGAGGGGACCACTGCCGGCTCGGCGGTGAGGTGGCCCACAGTGGCAGCGTGACTTGGCTCACGTCAATCCACTGGACGGCCGTCTACTGAGTGGTTGACCGGCTTTCCGGACCCGCCCTACTGTGGCGCGGATCACTCAGTGAACGGGTCGGCCAGGGTCTCTGGCGGGCGTCGCGCAGCGAGCACCAAGGAGAGTCATGGCCGCAGAGGTGTCGGTGAACGGGCACGTCGCCCCGGGTTTCGAGGCAGTGAGGCAGGCCTTCGAGGACAACTTCCGGGTACGGGGGGACGTCGGCGCCTCGGTGGCGGTCCAGGTCGACGGCGACGTCGTCGTCGACCTGTGGGGCGGGCTGGCCGATCCGGCGACCGGCCGCGCCTGGGGTCGCGACACCACGACCTTGGTGTACTCCGCCACCAAGGGCGCGACCGCGATCCTGGTCCACGCTCTCGCCGAGGCCGGCGTGCTCGACCTGGACGCCCCGGTGGCCGACTACTGGCCGGAGTTCGCCGCGGGCGGCAAGGGGTCGGTGACGGTGCGGATGCTGCTGACCCACCAGGCGGGCCTGCCGGTGCCCACCGTCGGGCTCACCCGCGAGGACCTGTTCGCCGGCAGCCCGGTGGCGGCGGCGCTCGCCGCCCAGCAGCCGCTGTGGGAGCCCGGCACCGCGCACGGCTACCACGCCCTGACCTTCGGCTGGCTGCTGGGCGAGCTGGTCGCCCGCGCCACCGGCCGGTCCCTGGGGGCTGAGTTCGCCGAGCGGATCGCCGGGCCGCTGAAGCTCGACCTGTGGGTCGGCCTGCCCGCGGACGCCGACGTGGACACCGCGCCGCTGCTCGACGGCATCCCCGACCCGGCGGCCCTCGACGCGATCGAGGACCCCCAGGTGAGGGCGCTGGTGACGCAGGTCGTGTCGGCGATGATGGACCCGACCTCGCTGTTCGCCCGGGTGCTGTCGACGAACGGGGCGATGCCGACCCCGGACGCCGACACCTGGAACGACCCCCGCGCACTGGCAATGGAGCAGCCGGCCGCCAACGGCGTCACCAACGCCCGCTCCCTGGCCCGGATGTACGCGGCGACCGTGGGCGAGGTGGACGGCGTCCGGCTGCTGTCGCCGGCCACCGTGGAGGCGGCACGGGCCGAGCAGGTCTTCGACGTCGACCGGGTGCTGATGAGCCCGAGCCGGTTCGGCAGCGGCTTCATGCTCCACCACGCCGGGATGCCGCTGCTCGGCGAGTCGTCCTTCGGGCACCAGGGCGCCGGGGGTGCCCTCGGCTTCGCCGACGTGGAGCACCGGGTGGGCTTCGGCTACGCGCAGAACCAGCTGGGCGCCTCGCTGATGGGTGAGCCGCGGACCGCCGCCCTGATCGACGCCCTCCGGGCCAGCCTGGGGTGAGCGCGCCCGCGGGGTCCCGGGGAGTGCTCACCCCCGGGGCCCGGGCGGCGGGGCGGACGGAGCAGTTCCGTCCCTACACTCACCCGGTGTCGAAGGAAGCCCCCGAAGCGCCGGGCCGAACCCGGCCCAGCATCCGCGAGGCCCAGAAGGCGTCGACCTTCGAGGTGCTCCTACGGGCGGCGGAGGAGCTGTTCGTCGAGCGGGGGTACGCCGCCACCACGATCGAGCAGATCGCTTCCCGGGCCGGCGCGAGCCGGGCCACCTTCTACCTGCACTTCGAGGGCAAGTGGCAGGCCGCCGCGGCGCTCGCCGAGCGACGCCTGATGCCCGAGACGATCGAGTACTACAAGCGGCTCGACGCCCTCGGCATCCCCGACCGGACCCAGCTGCGCGCCTGGCTCGATGACGCGCTCGGGTTCTACGAGCGGCACCGGCAGGAGGTCATCACCTACCGGCAGGCGGTCGGGGTCGAACCGCAGCTCGCCGCGTTGCAGCCGGAGTCCCTCGGTCGGTGCGCCGACGCCATGTCCGGGTACCTCGAGCGCTGGGGCGAGGAGCGTCGCGACGAGGCCCGCCTCCGACTGGGCCTGCTCATCATCCAGCTCACCCACTTCGTGACCGACTGGCTGAGCGGGTACTGGACGGCCGACCGCCAGGTCGTGCTCGACGTCCTGCTCGACCTGTGGACGGCAGGGCTCGGGCTGCACCACGTCCCGCTGCCCCCGAGCCACGACCACGGGTGAGCAGCTGAAGCCGGCCGACCACGGCCCTCCACAGGACAGGGGACGACGGACGAGTCGGCCTGTACGCCGGGGACAGTTGCCAGAGAGTTGACTAGCGTTGACTACGTTGGGGATGCGTCGCTGACCTGCACGTTCAGCGTTGGACGCTGTTGGTCACCGATGGCGGTTTGCGAAGCACTTGCGGACTGTGTGCGGACTTGCCCGCTGGCGGGCAAGCTCCGCCGGCGGCGTGCAGCACGGCTGCGCACCATGGAGGCCGCGGGCGCATGCCTTGCGACCGGCAGCGAGATCTGAGCACGTAAGGCAGAGGGACGGAGAGCCGAAAGGCAAACCAACCGCACAAGTTGTTGATCGTCGGTGTC
>JAOPWO010000185.1 GCA_025965635.1 Modestobacter sp.
GGGCGCCGCCGGCATCGGGCGGCGCAGCCGGCGGGCCAGCTCGGCCGGATCGCGGCGCAGTGCCACCAACGCCGACACCGACAGGTGTGCGGGCAGCGGGACGTCGACCGTGCCGCGGCCGTGCTCCGCGCGCTCCCGCAGCAGCAGGTCGGCGTCGCGCACCCACGCGGCGACCAGCGGGTCGTCGGTGGCGCCGAGGGCGTCGTCGGTCAGCGGGTGCGGCCGGCTGGCGGAGACCTGCTCGGCTGCGGCGGTGAGCGCCCGGCGTCGTCCGGAGGACAGCGGGTCGGTCGGCCACACGCCCACCGGCCACTCGGCCAGCGCCGGGTTGTCGGCCCCGTCGTCGGGGGCCGGAGCCCAGCTGTCGACGACGCCCGCACCCGCCTCGCACGCGTCCCGGAGGGCCAGCAGCAGCGACGACGGCCCGCAGACGGTCTTGCCGTCGCGCCACCAGCTGCCCGAGCAGATCAACAGGTGCTTGGCCCGGGTGACCGCGACGTAGCCCAGCCGGACCTCCTCGGCCAGCCCGAACTTCTTCCACTCCGCGACGTAGTCCTCGAGGGCGTCGCGGACCGCGGCCTGGTCGCCGGAGCCGGGCACCGGCAGCCGCAGCGCCGGCAGCTCGGCCCGGTCGGTGGCCCGCAGCTCCGCGGGGACGGCGCCGGGGTCGCGGATCCAGGAGTCGGCAGCGTCGGTGCGGGCGGGGAACTGGCCGATCGTCATCCCGGGGACCGCGACGACGTCCCACTCCAGGCCCTTGGCCGAGTGGCCGGTGAGCAGCTGCACCGCCTCCGGGTTGACCGCGACCTCACCGGGCTCGAGACCACGCTCGCGGACCTCGGCGTCGGCGAGGTAGCCGAGGAAGGCCGGCAGGGATGGCAGGTCGGCGAGCTCGGAGAACTCCGCGGCGACCTCGTGCAGCGCGTCCAGGTGCGCCCGTGCGCCACCCGGACTGACGTCGGGGTGGCTGGCCAGCTCGGTCTCCAGGCCGAGCGTGCGGGCGACCTCGTCGACCAGGTCCGGCAGCGACTCCCCCAGCCGGGTGCGCAAGGAGCCGAGCTCGGCGCCCAGCCGGCGCAGCCGGCGGTGCCCCTCCGCCGAGTAGCCCTCGGGACGACCGAGGTCGTCGAGCGCCTCGATGATGCTGCCGCGCTCCCGCGGGGGTGCCGGCGCCGCCGGTCCGTCCCCCGCTCCGTCGGGAACCGCGTCCGACGCGCGCTCGCGGACCAGCGCCCGTGCCCGCTCCTCCAGCGCGGCCAGGTCCCGAGGGCCGATCCGCCAGCGGGCACCGGTCAGCAGCCGGCCGAGCGCGTCACCGGCGGTGGGGTCGACGAGCACCCGGAGGGTGGCGACCACGTCGGAGACCTCCGGGACGTCGAGCAGCCCGCCGAGGCCGACCACCTCCACCGGGACGCCACGGGCGCGCAGTGCGGCCGCGATCCCTGGGAACTGGGCCCGTCGGCGGGCGAGCACGGCCACGGTCGGCCGCTGGACGGGTTCACCGGCGGAGCCGTGCCAGGAGGCGGCCAGCCGGTCGGCCAGCGCGTCGGTCTCCTCCTCGACCGTGGTGTACAGGCCGCAGTGGACCTCGCCCGGGCCGGCGACCGGCGAGGGGGTGAGGTCGGGCAGCGGCTGGTCGGGGGCGGGCGCGGGCAGACCGGCCGCCACCGTGTTGGCGATCGCGAGCACCGCGCGGTCGTTGCGCCAGCTGGTGGACAGGGTCAGCCGCTGGAAGCGCCGGTCCGGGGTGCCGGGGAAGGTGCGACCGAACCGCTCGATGGTGCCGGCCGACGCGCCGCGCCAGCCGTAGATCGACTGCCGGGGGTCGCCGACGGCCAGCACGGGGTGGCCGCCGGGGCCGCCGAACAGCGCCTCCAGCATGCGCAGCTGCCCGACGCTGGTGTCCTGGTACTCGTCGAGCAGGACCACCCGCCAGCGGGCTCGCTCTCGTCGGCCGACCTCCGGCGAGGTGACCGCGACCCGGGCGGCGAAGGCCACCTGGTCGGCGTAGTCGATGGCCCCGGACGCGCGCTTGCGCGCCTCGAACGCCTCGACCATCGGCAGCAACGCCACCCGTGCGCGCTGCCGGGCCAGCATCTTCACCACCTCGGCGTACGGGCCCTTCTTCTTCCCCGCATCGGGGTAGCCGGCCACCTGCTGTTCGAGCCGCGACGTCCAGGCACGCAGCGCTGCCGGGCTGATGTCGTGCTCACCCAGTTCGGCCGCCAGCTGCAGCACGTCCTCGGTGGTGGTGACCAGGCCGAGGGCCACGTCGCTCATGTCGCCGGTGTGGCCGGCCACCACCGTGGCCGCCTGGCCCCAGCACATGGCCGGGCCCAGCACACCGGCACCGGGCTCGACGCCGATGCGCAGCCCGTGCTCGGCGACGATCGCGGCGGCGTAGCCGTGGTAGGTCGCGACCGTGGGCGCGGCGACCGCGAGCCGCTCCTTCAGCACCGGGTCGGTGTCGGGGTGCTCGGCCAGCGCACCCAACCGCAGCCGTACCCGGGCGTTGAGCTCGCTGGCCGCCTTCCGGGTGAAGGTCAGCCCCAGCACAGCCTCCGGCGCGACCAGCTGGTTGGCGACCAGCCAGGCCACCCGGGCGGCCATCGTCTCGGTCTTGCCCGACCCTGCGCCGGCGACCACGACCAGCGGCCGGTCGACCGGGGCCTCCACCACGGCGGCCTGCTCCGACGAGGGGGCGTACGTCAACCCGCAGCGGTCCGCGACCTCGGCCGGGGTGAGCAGCGTGGGCAGCTCGGGTCGGGCCACCGGGCCCACGCCGGGGATGTCGAAGCTCAACTGTCGATGCACCGCGTTCTCCCCTCCGCTCGCCAACTCGCGAGGGAAGCTGGGACGGGGCCACTCAGCGGGATCGGGAGGAACGGTCATCGGGTCACCTGCCGGCCGGACTCCTGCATCGGGCAGCTACGCCGGAAGGCACAGCGTTCGCAGTCGGTGTCGGTGCGGGCCGCGAAGCTGCCCGCCCCCATGCCCTCGCCGACCTCGGCCAGCAGCTGCCCCGCCCACGTCTGCCGCGGGTCGACGTCGGTCGGCAGCGGAGGCTGGGCGTGCTCCTTGGCCGCCTTCTGCGAGCCACCGACCTGCAGCAGCGCGGCACCTCCGGTGACGGTGCCGTGCCCGGCGAAGGCCCCCTCGGCGACGGCGACCTGGTAGGCGGCGAGCTGGCCGTGCTCCTCCACGGCGCGCGGGGCGGTCTTGCCGGTCTTGAGGTCCACGACCACCAGCCGACCCTCGGCGTCGCGCTCGAGCCGGTCGACCTGCCCGCGCAGCCTGGCCCGGCCGACCACCACGTCGAAGTCCTGCTCGGCGGCGACCAGCTCCCGCGCGGCCTTCTGGTGCCAGGCGAGGAACTTGGCCAGCATTTCCTGGGCCCGGTCGCGCTGCCGCTGATCGAACCAGCCGGGCCCCAGGTCGAGGCCGTCGAGTTCGCGGTCGAGCACGATCGCGGCCTCGGCCGGGGGCAGCCCCTCGGCCACCTGCTGGGCCACGTCGTGCACGGCCGAACCCACCGTGCGGGTGGCCTCCGGCGCCGCCTCGGCACCCACCGAGCCGAGCACCCAGCGCAGCGGGCAACGCTGGAACGTGTCGATCGCCGAGGGGCGGACCGGGACGACCCCGTCCGGGTCGACGAGCGGGGCGTCCTCGGACAGCGGTGCCAGCCCCCACCAGGTCGCCGGAGCGGACCCGGGCACCCGCTCGTCGGCCAGCCGGCGGAGCACGGTGGCCGCGCTGGCCCGCCGGCCGGGCGGCGTAGTCGGATCGGTGAGGTGCCGTCGGAGCTCGGCGACGAGAGCGGGCAGGGTCAGCTGGCGGGGCAGCGCGGTGTGCGGGCGGGCACCCTCCACCCCGGTGTCCCCGCCGGCCGGCGGCGGGACCACCAGGTCCAGGAACCGCGAGGCGGTGGCACCGGCGTCACCGCCCTCGACCGCCCCGTCGACGGCGGTGACCAGCAGCCGGCGGCGCGCGCGGGTGCAGGCGACGTAGAACAGCCGGCGCTCCTCGGCCAGCGCCAGCGTGCGGCGGTCCAGGTTGGCCGGGTCGGTGCCGGCGGCTGCCTCCACGAGGTCCTCGGCGCCGAGGAGGGAAGCCCGGGTGCGCAGGTCGGGCCACACCCCCTCCTGCACGCCGGCCACGCAGACCAGGTCCCACTCCAGGCCCTTGGCGGCGTGCGCGGTGAGCAGCCGCACCGTCTCGCCCTCGGGCGCCCGGGCGGCGCCGCTGTCCCCGGGCAGCTGCTGGGCGGCGAAGTGGTCGACGAAGGCCGCGACCTCGGCGTGCGGCAGCCGGTCGACGAACCCGGCGTCGGCGTCGAAGAGCGCGACCACGGCGTCGAGGTCGCGGTCGGCGACCGCACCCTGCTGTCCACCGGCGGCACTGGCCCGGGCCCACGTCGGGCCCAGCCCGCTGGCCTGCCACATGGCCCACAGGACGTCCTCCGCGCTGCCGCCGCCCGCCAGGGACAGCCGACCGGCGTCCAGCACGCGCGCGACCCGGGCCGCCGGGCGGGCGACG
>JAOPWO010000195.1 GCA_025965635.1 Modestobacter sp.
CCCCGTGCACGAGGGCGGCACCGGCGGGCGGCCGGGCCGGGTGACCGTCGAGCCATGCCCGGGTGCGCGGGCCGCAGGAGGCGTGGCTCAGGCCACGGAGATCGGCCCAGCGGTCGACGTCGGCACGCACCGTGGGCGCCGGCACGCCGAGCGGGTGGGCTCCCTCCGCCTGGTGGGCGGCGGCGGAGCCGGGGCCGTACCGGGGCCGGAGTCGGTGCCCGGCACGGGCGGTGAGCAGCGTGGTCCCGACTCCCTGGGCATCGGCGAGGAAGGCGCGGCGATGGGCTGCCGCCGCCGCCAGGGCGAGGCCGAGGTCGCCGGGGGCCAGCCCGGGCAGGTCCGCGGGGAGCACCGCGAGCCCGAGCCCGGGGTCCGGCCCGGTCAGCAGCTCCGCCGCCCGGCCCACCGCGAGGTTGAGGTCCCCGCCGCCGAGATCGGGGAGGACCGCGACGCCCATCCGCACTGCCTCCGCCGCGACGAGCGGGTCCGACGTGACCACGTGGACGGTGCTGACGCCGCGGGCCCGGCCGGCGGCCTCGACGGTGTCGAGGGCGAAGGCCAGGGCCAGCGCCGCCGTGTCCCGGCCGGTGGACGGCCGCAGCCGGGTCTTGGCCCGGCGCAGCGTCTTGACCGGGACGAGCACCGTCCAGCCGGGCCGGGTCACCGCGCAGCGGCGGCCGTGCCGGCGGCGGGCCCCGCGCCGGTGGTGGTGCGGGCGGCGACGAGGTCGAGCGCCACGTCGATGATCATGTCCTCCTGGCCGCCGACCAACCGGCGGCGGCCGACCTCCACCAGGACGTCGCGGGTGTCCAACCCGAAGGTCGCGGCGGCCTTCTCGGCGTGCCGGAGGAAGCTGGAGTACACACCGGCGTAGCCGAGGGTCAGGGTCTCCCGGTCGACCTGGACCGGCCGGTCCTGCAGCGGACGGACGAGGTCGTCCGCGGCGTCCTGCAGCGCGAAGACGTCGCAGCCGTGACTCCAGCCCTGCAGGGTCGCGACGGCGACGAACGGCTCGATCGGGCAGTTGCCGGCACCCGCGCCCTGACCGGCCAGCGAGGCGTCGACCCGGTAGGCGCCCTCCTCCACCGCGACGACGGAGTTCGCCACGGCCAGGGAGAGGTTCTGGTGGGCGTGCACGCCGATCTGGGTGCTCCCGTCGAGGACGTCCCGGTAGGCACGGACCCGCTCGCGCATCCCGTCCATGGTGAGCCGCCCGCCGGAGTCGGTGACGTAGACGCAGTGCGCCCCGTAGGACTCCATGAGCTTCGCCTGCTTCGCCAGCGTGGCCGAGTCGCTCATGTGGCTCATCATCAGGAAACCGGACACGTCCATCCCCAGATCCCGGGCCTTGGCGATGTGCTGGGCGGAGACGTCGGCCTCGGTGCAGTGGGTGGCCACCCGCACCGAGCTCACGCCGAGGGCGTGGGCGCGCTCGAGGTCGGCGATGGTCCCGATGCCGGGCAGCAGCAGGGTGGTGAGCCTGGCCCGCGTCACCACCTCGGCCGCGGCGGCGATCCACTCGCCGTCGGTGTGGCTGCCCGGCCCGTAGGTGAGGCTGGCACCGGCCAGGCCGTCCCCGTGGGTCACCTCGATCGCGTCCACGCCGGCGGCGTCCAGCGCGGCGGCGATGGACCGCACCTGGTCGACGCTGTACCGGTGCCGGACGGCGTGCATGCCGTCCCGCAGGGTGACGTCCTGGACGTAGATGCTGGTCATGGGCGGGTCTCCAGGAGCTGGGACGTGCCGGCGGCGATCCGCTCGGCCACCCGCACGGCGGCCGAGGTCATGATGTCGAGGTTGCCCGCGTAGGCGGGGAGGTAGTGGGCGGCGCCCTCGACCTCCAGGAACACCGTCACCTGCAGGCGGTCGGCCGGGGGTGCGCCGCCGAGCAGGACGTGCAGCGGCTCGGCTGCCGGCAGCGGGGTGAACTGGACCTGCTGCTTGAGCCGGTAGCCGGGGACGTAGGCCTGGACCCGCGCGACCATCTCCTCCACCGACGTCGTGATCGCGTCGCGGTCGCCGTCGTCGACGATGCACAGCACCGTGTCCCGCATGATCAACGGGGGGTCGGCCGGGTTCAGCACGATGATCGCCTTGCCGTGGGCCGCCCCGCCGACGGTCTCGATCGCCCGTGCCGTCGTCTCGGTGAACTCGTCGATGTTGGCCCGGGTGCCCGGGCCGGCCGACCGGGAGGAGATCGAGGCGACGATCTCGGCCCAGTGCACCGGCGTGACCGCGGCGATGGCGGCCACGACCGGGATGGTGGCCTGGCCGCCGCAGGTCACCATGTTCACGTTCCCGGCGGCCAGGTGCTCGTCGAGGTTGACCGTCGGCACGACGTAGGGGCCGATGGCGGCCGGCGTCAGGTCGATCAGCCGTTTCCCGTACGGGGCCAGTGCCTCGGCGTTGGCCAGGTGCGCCCGCGCCGACGTGGCGTCGAGCACGATCGCGATGTCGTCGAACTGCGGCATCGCGATCAGCCCGGCGACCCCGTCCGCGGTGGTCGGCACGCCCATCCGCTGCGCGCGGGCCAGGCCGTCGGAGTCGGGGTCGATGCCGACCAGCGCGGCGACCTCCAGCTCCTCGGACAGCCGATGGATCTTGATCATCAGGTCGGTGCCGATGTTGCCCGAGCCGATGATGGCGACCTTGGTGCTCACGCGGTCCTCCTGTCGGTGAAGGTGACGGTGACCGGCCCCAGTCCGGTCACCTCGGCGGAATAGGTGGCGCCGGGCACGACGGGCACCATCGGGCCGAGAGCACCCGAGAGGACGACGTCGCCGGCGCGCAGGGGTGCGCCCAGGTCCCGCGCGGCGGCCGCCAGCCAGGTCAGCGCGGCCAGCGGATCACCCAGGCAGTCCGCGCCGGTGCCGGAGGAGACCTCCCGGCCGTCCTCCAGCATCGACATCCGCACGGCACGCAGGTCCAGGTCCCGCAACGGCACCGGGTTCCCACCGAGCACGAACCGGCCGCTGGAGGCGTTGTCGGCCACGGTGTCCACCAGGCTGATGTCCCAGCCGGCGATCCGGCTGTCCACGATCTCCAGCGAGGCCACCACCCGGTCCACCGACGCGCGGACCCGTGCGGGCGACAGGTCGTCGCCGTCGAGGTCGGCGCCCAGGACCAGCGCCACCTCGGCCTCGATCCGCGGCTGCAGCAGCTGGTCCACCTCCACCGTCCCCCCGTCGGCGACGGCCATGTCCTCGAAGAGCACGCCGAGGTCCGGCGTGTCGACCCCGAGCTGCGCCTGCACCCTCGGATTGGTCAACCCGATCTTGCGGCCGACGATCCGCCGCCCGGCGGCCAGCGCACCGGCGGTGAGGACCTGCTGCACGGCGTAGCCGGCCTCCAGGCTCATCGGGAGCAGGTCCCGCACCGGCGCGCAGGGCACGCCGGTGCGGGCGGCCTGCTGCAGGCGGGCGGCTGCGGCGTCGATCGTCGCCGTGTCCGGGACGTCGGCAGGGGGGAGCCGGTCTGCGGTCATGAGGCGCTCTCCGCGGGTATCAGGGGCAGCAGCCGGGTGAGGTGCTGCTGGGTGGACAGTCGTTCGACCGGCACCTGCCCGTAGGTGGTCGTGCGCTGCCGGGTCGGGCGGCCGATGGCCGTGGCGATCTCCTCCAACTGGGGAACGGTCCGTTCGGAGCCGTGCTGCGAACCCGCCATCCGGCTGATCGTCTCCTCCATGAGGGTGCCGCCCATGTCGTTGGCCCCGCCGGTCAGCAGTTGCTGCACGCCGCCGTTGCCGAGCTTCACCCACGAGCACTGGATGTTGTCGATGCGGCCGTGCAGCAGCAGCCGGGCGACGGCGTGCACGGCCCGGTTCTGTGCCGCGGTCGGTCCGGGCCGGGCGACGCCGGCCAGGTAGAGCGGGGCGTTGGCGTGCACGAACGGCAGCGGCACGAACTCGGTGAAGCCGCCGGTGTCGTCCTGGAGCGCGGCCAGCGTGCGCAGGTGCGCCACCCAGTGGTGCGGCGCGTCGACGTGGCCGTACATCATCGTGGCCGAGGAACGGATGCCCAGCCGGTGGGCGGTCCCGACCACCTCCAGCCACGTGGCCGCCGACAGCTTCCCCTTGGTCAGCACCCAGCGGACGTCG
>JAOPWO010000207.1 GCA_025965635.1 Modestobacter sp.
GGGGGCTTCGGGCAGTCGCGGACGGCGACCACCGGGCGGTCGTCGGTGGCCGCCGGCGTCTCCGGGAAGATCGACGCCACGTGGCCCTCGGGCCCCATGCCCAGCAGCAGCAGGTCGAAGCGGGGGAGTTGAAGGGCGTCCCCGCCCCCCACCGCTCGCGAGCGGCCGGCGGGACCCTGCGGGGGGGCCGTCGGCTCAGGTCGCGTGGCCGCCGCGGCCAGCTGCTCGGCGTACCAGGCCGCAGCCTCCTCGGGCTGGTCGAACCCGGCGTCCGAGGACGGCATGGGGTGCACCCGCTCGGGGTCCACCGCGACCCGGCCGAGCAGGACCCGGTGCGCGCCACGCTCGTTCCGCTCGTCGTCGTCAGCGGGCACGAAGCGCTCGTCGCCCCACCACACGTCCACGCGCCCCCAGTCGACGACGGCGTGCTCCGGCTCGGCGGCCAGGGCCGCGACCCGTTCCAGGACGGCGGTGCCGATCCCGCCGCCGGTGAGCACGACCGACGCGGTGCCGTGCACCGCCTGGGCCGCCGCGAGCCGGGCGACGAGGGCGGAACCGACCGCCCGAGCGAGCCGGTCGGCGTCGGGTTCGATGACGATGTCCGGGACCGGGCCGTCGCGGAGCTCCCCGAGGGCGGCCGCGACCCGTTCGCCGGGGGAGAGCGTCATCCGGGGATCGCCTGGTCGGCGTCGGGCTGGTCGGCGTCGTGCTCGCCGGCCTCGGCCACCTCGTCGTCGTCCGCGGAGTCCGCGGGGACGGCGGGGGCAGCGGCACCGGCGGCGGACCGGGGCTCCGCCGCGGGTTCCTCCGCCGGGCGCATCGGGTCGAACCAGACGTGCTCGCGGGTCGCCGGGTGGCCGGCCAACCCGGTGACGCCGGTGGCCGCTTCCAGCGCCTCGCTGTACGGCTCGTCGGAGTCCAGCCGGCGCAGCTCCTCACCGATCAGCTCGCCGAGCGACCGGTCGGGGAGGGCGACCAGGGCGTCCGGCCGGTAGGGCTGGCTGATGATGGCGCTGCCCTTGCGGTCGTCCTGCAGCCGCAGCTCCTCGCCCTGGTCCAGCTGCAGGAGCACGCCGTTGACCCCCGAGTGGCCCGGGGTCCGGCTGCCGGGCTCCACCGGGATCCGGACCCCGCACCGGGACGACAGCCAGCCGGCGATCAGCTGCGCGGTCGCGTTCGCCGGGTCGCCCTCGACCCGGCCGCCGAGGATCCGCACGGCGTCGCCGCGGCGACCTGCCACCGAGTCGAGGGTGGAGGCGAGCGTGGCCCGCCAGGGCGTGCTCCTCGTCCAGGCGAGATCGGTGTCGCCGGGGGCGTAGTCCTCGGCCCGGGTCCCGAGGGCCGCGAGCGGGTCCACTGCCATCGCGGAGTCGGTGACCCGGCGGTTGGCGATGACGCCCAGGGCGTCGGTGGCGATCCGGGCCGGCGGGCGCTCGTGCCACCAGGTGACCACCGGGGCGTCGGCGGCCAGCAGCGGCAGCACGACGGACTCCGCGTGCAGGCCCAGCCGGCCGTACATCCGCATCACCACGGCCTCGCCCGGCCCGAGCCGCCCACCGATCAGCACCTCGGCGTCCAGTCGCGGCACCGGTGCGTCGATCTGCCGGCGGACCACGATCAGCAGCCGGCACGGGTGGAGTTCGGCGGCCGCTGCGGCGGCTTCCTCGGCCTCGCCGACCCGGCCCTCGTCGGCGACGACGACCAGGGTCAGCGCCACCCCGCTCATCACCGCTCCGCCAGTGCGCCGCTGGGCGGCCAGTTCCTTCACCACGGCCGAGCCGCTGGTGTCCCAGAGCGTCGTCATGGGGTTGCTCCGATCGGGGTGGGGACGAGGGGTGTCGCGGGGTCGGTCACGGCCGGCGCCACTGGCGGCCCTCGGCGGCGAGCATCTCCTCGGCGGCCCGGGGCCCCCACTCGCCGGCCCGGTACGGGTGCGGCTCGGTGCCGGCCCAGAACTCCTCGAGCGGGTCGATGGCCGCCCACGAGGCCTCGACCTCGGCGTTGCGCGGGAAGAGCGTCGCGTCGCCGAGCAGCACGTCGAGCAGCAGCCGTTCGTAGGCCTCGGGGCTGGCCTCGGTGAACTGTTCGCCGTAGAGGAAGACCATCGCGACGTCGCGGACCTCCATGACGCTGCCGGGCACCTTCGAGCCGAACTTCAGGGTGACGCCCTCGTCGGGTTGCACCCGGATCACCAGCTGGTTGTGCCCCAGCTCCTCGGTGTCGGTCGGTGCGAAGGGCAGGTGCGGCGCTTTGCGGAAGGACAGCGCGATCTCGGTCACCCGGCGGGGCAGCCGCTTGCCGGTGCGCAGGTAGAACGGCACCCCGGCCCAGCGCCGGGTCTCCACGCCGAACCGCACCGCGGCGTACGTCTCCGTCGTCGAATCGGGGTCGACGCCGTCCTCCTGCCGGTAGCCGCGGGCCCGCTGCCCGGCCAGCCAACCCTGCTCGTACTGCCCGCGCACAGCGAACGTGGCCATGTCGGTGGGCACGGACACCGCGCGCAGCACCTTCAGCTTCTCGGTGCGGATCTCCTCGGCGGAGAACTCGACCGGCTCCTCCATCGCGGTGAGCGCCAGCAGCTGCAGCAGGTGGTTCTGCAGCACGTCGCGGGCGGCGCCGGTCTGGTCGTAGAAGCCGGCCCGCCCGCCGATCCCGACGTCTTCGGCCATGGTGATCTGCACCGAGTCGACGTGGTGGCCGTTCCAGATCGGCTCGAAGAGGGTGTTGGCGAAGCGGAGCGCCAGCAGGTTCTGGACCGTCTCCTTGCCCAGGTAGTGGTCGATCCGGAAGACGTCGTCGGCGCTGAAGACCGCGTCGACCAGCTCGTTGAGCTCCCGGCTGGAGGGCAGGTCGGTGCCGAACGGCTTCTCGACGACCACCCGGCGCCACCGATCGGGGGTGCTGTCGGCCATCCCGGTGCGCTGCATCTGCTTGAGCACCACCGGGAACATGGCCGGCGGGATGGACAGGTAGAACGCGGCGTTGCCGCCGATGCCGTGGCTGCCCTCGAGCTCGGCGAGCGCATGGGCCAGCTGGTCGAAGGCGTTGTCGTCGTCGAAGGACCCCTGGACGAAGCGGACGCTGCTGGCCAGCCGTTCCCAGACCTCCTCGCGCCAGGGGGTGCGGGCGTGCTCGCGGGCGGCGGTACGGGCCAGCTCGGCGAACTCGACGTCACCCCAGTCGCGGCGAGCGAAGCCCAGCAACGCGAAGTTGGTCGGCAGCAGGCCTCGGTTGGCCAGGTCGTAGACGGCGGGCAGCAAATTCTTGCGGGCCAGGTCGCCGGTGATCCCGAAGACCACCAGAGCGCAGGGCTCGGGGACCCGGGGGAGCCGCCGATCCCGCGGATCGCGCAGCGGGTTGGTGGTCATGGTGTCCGTCCTCGGTGTTGCCGGAGGTGGTGCGGATGGCCGTGCGCCCCGCCGCCCGGGGCCGCGCTGGACCGGGCGGCGGGGAGGTCCGGCCCCCTTGCAGGGGGCCAGGCCTCTTGCCGGGTGGGGGCAAGAGGGTCCTGCTGCTACTTCTTGTCCTCGAGCTGCTCCTTGACCGACGAGGTCAGGTCGTCCCAGGCGTCGGCGAACTTGGCGACGCCCTCCTCCTCGAGCACGCGGAAGACGTCGTCGAGCTCGATGCCGGCGTCGGCCACCGCCTGCATCACCTGAGCGGCGTCGTCGTAGGCCTGCGGGGCCGGCGTGCCGGGCCGGCCGTGGTCGGCGTACGCCATCAGCGTCTTCTCCGGCATGGTGTTGACCGTGTCGGGCGCGATCAGCTCGGAGATGTACATCGTGTCCGAGTACTCCGGGTTCTTGACCCCGGTCGAGGCCCACAGCGGCCGCTGCGGGTGGGCGCCCTTCGCCTCCAGCGCCTTCCAGCGATCGGAGGAGAAGACCTCCTCGTAGGCCTGGTAGGCCAGCTGGGCGTTGGCGACGCCGGCCTTGCCCTTGAGCGAGGCGTCGGCGCCGGCCGCGTCCAGCCGCTTGTCGATCTCGGTGTCCACCCGGGACACGAAGAACGACGCCACCGACTCGATGCCCTCGAACGAGGCCTCCTGGTCGTCGGCCAAGCGCTGCTCGAGACCGGCCAGGTAGGCCTCCATCACGGCCCGGTAGCGCTCGAGGCTGAAGATCAGCGTGACGTTGACGCTGATCCCGGCCGCGATCGTGCTGGTGATCGCCGGCAGCCCCTCGACGGTGGCCGGGATCTTGATGAAGAGGTTCGGCCGGTCGACCAGCCACCAGAGGTGCGCCGCCTCGGCGGCGGTGGCGTCGGTGTCGTGGGCGAGGTCGGGGGCGACCTCCAGCGACACCCGGCCGTCCCGGCCGGTGGCCGCGGCGACCGGCGCGAGCAGGTCGCAGGCGTCCCGGACGTCGGCAGCGGTGATGGTGCGCAGCGCTTCCTCGACGCTCACCCCGCGGACCGCCATCGCGTGCAGCTGGTCGTCGTAGGACTCCGAGCCGCTGATCGCCGCGGGCATCAGCGTCAACGTG
>JAOPWO010000241.1 GCA_025965635.1 Modestobacter sp.
GGCGCACGGGGCCACCAACTGGGTGGTCAAGGGAGCCAACTTCCCCGAACTCCTGACCACCGTGGTCGAGATGACCAAGGGTCGAGGGCAGCTGCCGCCGGCCGAACGCGCCGCCCTCATCAAGCGCTACCAGGAGGTGATGGGCGCCCGGCGGAAGAACGCCGAACGACTCAGGACGCTGTCACCCCGGGAGCGGGAGGTGCTGGGCCGCCTCACCGAGGGCGCGACCGCCGCGACCATCGCCGCCGAGACCTACACCTCGATCCGCACGGTGCAGACCCACATCCATCGGATCCTGACCAAGCTGGAAGTCAGCTCTCAGCTGGCGGCAACGGCCATCGCGGTCCGCCATCGCAGCCGGCCACCACCCATCGAGCCGAGCGTCTGGCGGAAGATGCGCGGGATCCGGGCAGGCCCCACTGAGCCGTAGGGTTCCGCCGGGCCCGATCGGCGCCTGGATGAGCAGCGGGACCGACGACGGGCTGACCTCGGGACGACGTCAGTCGTCGGCGCCGCGGACGCCGGTCCGCCGTCCCGGCGTGGTCTCCCGGACCAGCCGGCGGGCGGTGTCGACCTCCCGCGCCACCGGCGCCAGCACGCCCTCGGCGTAGATCTCCGCGTCGTCGGGCGGCCGGTGCTCGCGGACGTCGTCCGCCAGTTCGCGCACCGCCCTGCGCAGCACGGCGACCTGCGCCGGCTCGGGAGCGGGCTCGCCGGACCGCATGGCGATCACCGCCTCGGTCACCGCGTCCGAGGTCCGCTCCAGCTGCACGATCACCGGGTACCAGGCCGCGGCCCGGCTGCTGATCGGCGGCGGTTCCGCGAGCCGGCGCTGCAGCTGGGTCTGCAGCTCGGTGAGCGCGCGGTAGCTGGCCCGCCGCGCGCGGCGGGTGTCCTCGGGGGAGGCGGTGAAGGCCGCGTCGATGAACCGGTCGAGGGCGAGCGCGGCACCGCGGAGCGCGTCGTCCAGCGGGGCGCGCCAGGTCTGCGGCCACAGCAGGTAGCCGAACACGAGCACGATGCCGCAGCCGACCAGGGTGTCGATCAACCGGGCGCCGACCAGGCCGGCGCCGCTGGGCACGGCGAGGTCGAGCAGCAGGATGATCAGCGGCGTCTGGAAGACCGCGAACAGGCCGAAGTTGGCCGCCCGGGCCCACGGCAGCGCCCCGGCGGACACCGCCATGGCGACCAGCACCCAGCCGTCACGGGGCAGGGAGGTGAGCAGGAGCGACCCGAGCAGCACGCCCAGCACGGTGCCGGCGCCCCGCTGCACCGCCCGGGTGAACACCGACCCGTAGTCGGGCTTGAGCACGATGGCGACGGTCAGCAGCACCCAGTACGGGCGGTCGAGGGGCAGTGTCTGCCGGGCCACCTCGGCCACGGTCATGCAGAGCACCAACCGGACGACGAACGCCCGGGAGTCGGCGTTGCCGAAGGTGCGGTCGACCAGGTCCCGCGCCCGCACCCGCCAGGCGATCTCGGCCCGGGGCACGGCCGCCCGCTCACGCTCCTCGGGGTCGCCGACGACGTTCCAGACCAGCCGGATGCCGTGCCGCACGGCACGGCGCGGGGGCGGCCCGTCCTCCACCGGCGGTGGTCGCTCGCCGGGCAACGGGTGCCGGGCGGTGACCGCGATGGTCAGCGCCGCGATCGCGGAGATGTCCCGCGGGTCGGCGGACACCCCGGTGCGGGCGCTGGCCACCGCCGCCTCGACGAGGGGTGCCGCGGCGTTGAGCACCCCGGCCAGTTCCGCCAGCTCCCGGCTGCGTCCGGCCGACCGGCTGCGGGTGTGGATCACCCGGTCGTACCCGGTGTTGAGGGCGTCGGTGAGGGTCCGGCGGGCGGCGTCGACCTCGGCGGTGCCGACCGCGGACAGCAGGTCGCCGATCCGGGCGAACACCGTGCCGACGGCGACCCGGTCGGGGTCCAGTGGCTCGGTGCGGGCCTGCAGGAGCACCGCGACGCACGCCCATGCGGCGCCGGCGGCGAAGAAGCCGACCTCCTCGGCGGTGGTCAGCGACGTGGCCAGGCCGGAGGACAGCGACGTGTAGACCAGCAGCTGCAACCCGCCCAGCGACAGCGCCGCGCTGATCGAGCTGATCAGCGCGGCGAACGCCGACAGCACGGCGATGACGATCACCGGGAGCCAGCCCCCGCCGACCGCGACCTGCCCGGCGACCAGGCCGACGGCACCCAGCGACACCGCGGCGACGATCCTGCGCACCTGGGCGCGCAGCGGCCCGACCTGCGGGGCCAGCGTCGTCGCCAGCGCTCCGGTCGTGGCGAAGACGCCCGCTCCGAGCTCCGGCCCGCTGGTCACGCCCCCGGCCACGACGACGGCCACGGCCAGGGGCGCGGGAATGGCGATGGCGAACCGGACGACGTCCCGCCAGGGCACCGCCGGAGTGCTGGTGCGGACCAGCTCCTCAAGCCAGGCCGGTGCCCGCAACCCCCGATCCGCCACGGCCGCAGCCTCCCATCCCGGCCGGGAACGGGCTGGGCGCCGCGACGACGGACCCCGTCCGGGTCACCCGTTGCGGGCGCTGCGCCGGACCGGCGCTCGTCCCGGTTCCGGGAACGGTCGACGAGGAGGGCATCCACCTGCAGCCCCAGGTGGGCTCGCGGACCATCCCGACCGCCCCCGGCCTGCCGGCCGAGGTGGGGCAGGCGCTGGCCCGGCACGACCTGCCGGCGACCGCGCGCACCGTGGAGCCGGCCGAGGACACCCGGATGGCCGAGCCCGTCCGACGCCGGTCGCGGACCTCCTGCCCTGGCCGGCCACCCCTCGCGCGGTCGCGTCCGGCACGCCCGTCCCCGCCTGACCGGCCGGGGGGTCGCACCACCCCTGGCGGCGCGGGCGCTCCCGGCGACGCACACTGGACGACGTGCCGCGCCTGCCCGTCGTCCGCCGCGGGTGACCGCCACCGCCGAGCAGGTCGCTCGTCCCGCCGTCCCTCCCGCCGAGCCGCTCCCCGGAGGTGGCTGGCTGCGGCGGCTGACCGGCTACTGCCTGCGCCACCGGTTCGACCTCTACGGCGCCTTCGGTGCCGCGCTGATCGGCTCGGTGATCGCCGCGACGGTGCCGCTGCTGACCCGCGCCGTCGTCGACCGGGTCGTCGCCGCCGACGCCGCCGGGGTCCCCGCGAAGGTCACGCCTTTCCTGCTGGCGCTGGTCGGCGCGGGAGTGCTTCGCTTCGCTGCCGGCTTCGTCCGACGATACCTTGCCGGCCGGCTGTCGCTGGACGTGCAGATTTACATGCGCAACGACGTCGCCGCGGCGCTGTCGCGGCTCGACGGGCCCGGGCAGGACCGGCTGCAGACCGGCCAGGCGGTCAGCCGGTCGATCAGCGACGTGACCCTGGTGCAGGGGCTGCTGGCCTTCGTCCCCAACCTGACCGGCAACGCGCTGCTGTTCGTCGTCTCGGTCGCCGTGATGGCCTGGCTGTCGCCGCTGCTGACCGTGGTCGCGCTGGCCGTGGGGCCGGCGCTGTGGTGGCTGGGGCTGCGCTCCCGCCGCGACCTGTTCCCGGCCAACTGGGCCGCCCAGCAGCAGGCCGGCGTCCTCGTGGGCGACGTGGAGGCCGCCGTCACCGGCGTCCGGGTGGTCAAGGGCTTCGGCCAGGAGGACCGCGAGCTCGACCGGATCGACCGCGGCGCCCGGTCGCTGTTCGGCGCCCGGATGCGCGTCGTCCGGTTCACCGCCCGCTACAACCCGGCGCTGCAGGCCGTGCCGGCGCTCGGCCAGGTGGGTGTGCTGGCCCTGGGCGGGTGGCTGGCGCTGCGCGGCTCGATCTCGCTGGGCACGTTCCTGGCCTTCGCCACCTACCTCGCCGCGCTGGTCTCCCCGGTGCGGCAGTTGGCCGCCCTGCTCACCATCGGGCAGCAGGCCCGGGCCGGCATCGAGCGGGTGCTGGAGGTGATCGACGCCCGGCCCACCCTCGTCGGCGGCGACGACGAGCTGCCCGACGGCCCGCTGACCGTCGAGCTGGACGACGTGACCTTCGGCCACTCCGCCGACCGGCCGGTGCTGCGCGGCGTCTCGCTGCGGGTCGAGCCGGGGGAGACGCTGGCGCTGATCGGCACCGCCGGGTCGGGGAAGTCCAGCGTCGTCACGTTGCTGCCGCGCTTCTACGACCCGGCGTCGGGGGTGGTGCGGGTCGGTGGCCGCGACGTCCGGACGCTGCGCACCGGGTCGCTGCGGTCGGCGCTGGGCGTGGTGTTCGAGGACAGCTTCCTGTTCTCCGACAGCGTGCGCGCCAACATCGCCTTCGGCCGACCGGACGCCACTGACGACGAGGTCCGGGCCGCGGCCCGCGCGGCGCAGGCCGACGGGTTCATCAGCGCCCTGCCGCAGGGCTACGACTCGGTCGTCGGGGAGCAGGGCCTCACCCTGTCCGGCGGCCAGCGCCAGCGCGTCGCGCTGGCCCGCGCGCTGCTGACCGCCCCCCGCGTGCTGGTGCTCGACGACGCCACGTCGGCGGTCGACACCGCCGTCGAGGCGCGGATCCACACGGCGCTGCGCAGCGGCCGGAGCAGCCGGACGACGCTGCTGGTCGCCCACCGCCGTTCCACGCTGGCGCTGGCGGACCGGGTCGCCGTCCTCGATGCCGGCCGGGTGGTCGACGTCGGCACCGCCGCCGAGCTGGAGGCCCGCAGCCCGCTGTACCGGCTGCTGCTGTCCGGGTTGACCCCCGGCGACCCGGACGCCGTCCCGCCGGCCCCGTCCCTCCCGCCCGGCGGGGTGACCCCGGCTGCCTGGCCGCAGGTCGAGCCGCACGCCGAGGACGACGGCGCTGCGCAGCCGGACGCCGGGGCCGACATCGGTGGCCGTGGGTCGGCGCTGGCCGCGGCGGCGCCGACCGCCGAGCTCCGGGAGCTGGTCGACCGGCTGCCGCCGACGGTCGACGAACCTGCGGTGCCGGCCGAGCGGGCCCGCGCGGCCGACCTGGACTTCACGTTGTGGCGGCTGATCCGCCCGTTCCGGCGGCCGTTGGCCGGCGCGCTCGTTCTCGTCGCCCTGTCGGCGACGGCCGGCCTGGCCATCCCCGCGCTGGTCCGGCGAGGCGTGGACGACGGCATCACCTCGGGATCGCTGTCGCTGCTGCTCGCGGTCTCCGCGGTCGCGCTGGCCGTGGTGGCGGTCGACTGGCTGGTCACGACCGGGTCGACCTGGTTGACCGGCCGCACCGGCGAGCGGCTGCTGTACACGCTGCGGGTCAAGACGTTCGCCCAGCTGCAGCGGCTGGGGCTCGACTACTACGAGCGCGAGCTGGCGGGCCGGATCATGACCCGGATGACGACGGACGTCGACGCGCTGTCGGCGTTCCTGCAGACCGGGCTCACGACGGCCGTGGTGAGCCTCCTGACCCTGGTCGGCGTGCTGGTGGCGCTGCTGCTGCTGGACGGCTCGCTGGCCCTGGTGCTGGTGGCGACGCTGCCGGTGCTCGTCGTCACCACGGTGTGGTTCCGGTCCCGGTCGGTGCCGGCGTACACCGAGGCGCGGGAGCGGGTCAGCGCGGTGAACGCGCGGCTGCAGGAGGACGTGGCCGGGTTGCGGGTCACCCAGGTGTTCGACCGCTCCCAGCACTCCACCGAGGTGTTCCGCGGGTACGCGCAGGCCTACCGGGACGTCCGGCTGCGGGCGCAGCGCTACATCGCCACCTACTTCCCCTTCGTCGAGTTCCTGTCGGAGGTGGCGGCCGCCGCGGTGCTCGCCGTCGGGGCGGCCCGGTTGTCGGCCGGCACGCTGACCGCGGGCGTCCTGATCGCGTTCCTGCTGTACGTCGACACGTTCTTCTCCCCGGTGCAGCAGCTCTCCCAGGTGTTCGACAGCTACCAGCAGGCCTCGGTCGGGCTGCGCCGACTGCGCGATCTGCTGCGGTTGCCGACGTCGACACCGGCGCCGGCCGACCCCCGGCCGGTGGGCCGGTTGCGGGGTGAGGTGCGGCTGGCCGACGTCACGTTCCGCTACACCGGCGCCCCGGCCCCAGCCCTGCGCGAGGTCTCGCTGACCGTCGCGCCGGGCGAGACGGTCGCGCTGGTGGGGGAGACCGGGGCGGGCAAGTCCACGGTGGTGAAGCTGGTCGCCCGCTTCTACGACCCGACGTCGGGCGCGGTCTGCGTGGACGGCGCGGACCTGCGCACGCTGGACCTGCTGCAGTACCGCGGCCGGCTCGGCGTCGTCCCGCAGGAGGCGTTCCTGTTCCAGGGCACGGTGCGCGACGCGGTCGCCTACGGCCGGCCCGCGGCGCGCGATGCCGAGGTGGAGGCCGCCGCCCGGGCGGTGGGGGCGCACGACATGGTCGCCGCGCTGCCGCAGGGCTACCGGACCCGGGTAGGGGAGCGCGGCCGGGCGCTGTCGGCCGGCCAGCGGCAGCTGCTGGCGCTGGCCCGCGCCGAGCTGGTCGACCCCGACGTGCTGCTCTTCGACGAGGCCACCGCGTCGCTGGACCTGGCGACCGAGGCGGCGGTCACCCGCGCGGCGGACGTCGTCGCGCGCCGCCGGACGACGCTCGTGGTCGCCCACCGGCTCTCGACGGCCGCGCGGGCCGACCGGGTGGTCGTGCTCGACGGCGGCCGGATCGTGGAGAGCGGGACGCACGAGGAGCTGCTGCGCGCCGACGGCCCGTACGCCTCGCTGTGGGCGGCCTACACCGCGGACGAGGACGCCGATCCGCTGATGGACTGATGAGCCCGCCGCCCCCCACCCGGCGCAGGCGTGCCCCGGTCCACCCAGGCCCCCGGCCGGCGGTGCCCCATGACCCGCCACCCGGCCACCAGGCACCGCCCGCCCGGCAGCCACCCGCCCGGTACCTCCTGCGCATCCCGCGGCGGGCTCCCCGCACCCGACGGCGACCCGCCACCGTTCCGACTGCCGCGTGCTCACCTACAGTGCGACGTCGTGGCAGCCACGGCGGAGGACGAGCATCCGGAACCGGTTCCCGAGGTCCGCGACCCGGCGGGGGCCTCCCTCGGCGAGGTCATCGCCGTGCTCGAGGCCCGCTACGACCCGGCGCTCGCCGAGAGCTGGGACGCCGTCGGACTGGTCTGCGGCGACCCGGAGGAGACCGTCCGGTCCGTGCTCTTCGCCGTCGACCCGACGTCCGCCGTCGTCGACGAGGCGCTGGCCACCGGCGTCGACCTGATCGTCACCCACCACCCGCTGCTGCTCACCCCGGTGCACGGCGTGCCGGCCAGCGACCCCAAGGGCCGGCTGGTGCACCGCCTGGTCCGGGGCGGCGTCGCCCTGTTCGCCGCACACACCAACGCCGACCGGGCCGCCGGCCACGGGGTCAACGACGCGCTGGCCGCGGTCCTCGGGCTCGTCGACCCCGTTCCCCTCCAGCCGGCCGCGATCCCCGGCGCCGGGCTCGGCCGGGTCGGCCGGCTCCCCGCCGCGGTGACGCTCCGCGAGTTCGCCGAGCAGGTTGCCGCCGTCCTCCCGGCCACC
>JAOPWO010000244.1 GCA_025965635.1 Modestobacter sp.
GGCCGACGTCGAGCGGCTGCTCACCGCCGGTGCGTCCTACCAGCGGCAGCGGGCGGTCGCCGCCGCGCACGACGGGGACCTGCGCGCGGTCGTCGACAGCCTGCTCGGCGAGCTGCGCGACGGACTGCCGGCGCCGGTGGTGGGTCGGGCGTGAGCGTCGAGGGAGACGAGGCCGTGACCCGGCGGCTGACCGAGGACGACCCGGGCCGGGCCGTAGACGTGTGGTCGCGGGCCCACCACGCCGACCTGGTCGAGGTCCGCCGGCACCTGCACGCCCACCCCGAGCTGGGCTTCGCCGAGCACGAGACCACCGCCTACCTCGAGCAGCGGCTCATCGCCGCCGGGTTGCGGCCGCGGCGGCTGAAGGGCGGCACGGGGCTGGTGTGCGACGTCGGCGAGGGCGGACTGGGCGGGACCGGACGGGCAGACGGCCCGGTCGTGGTGCTGCGGGCCGACATCGACGCGCTGCCGCTGACCGACCTCAAGGACGTCGAGTACGCCTCCACCCGGCCCGGTCTCTGCCACGCCTGCGGGCACGACGTGCACACCACCGTGCTGCTCGGCATCGCGCTCGCCCTCGTCGAGCAGCCGGACCTGCCCGGCACCGTGCGCTGCGTCTTCCAGCCCGCCGAGGAGCAGGTCCCCGGCGGCGGGCTGCTCGTCGTCCGGGAGGGCGTCCTGGACGGCGCCATCGGCGCGTTCGCGCTGCACTGCGACCCGTCGGTGCCGGTCGGCAGGGTGGGGCTGCGCACCGGCTCGATCACCGCGGCCTGCGACCGGATCGAGGTCACGCTCACCGGGCCCGGCGGGCACACCGCGCGGCCACAGCTGACCGTCGACCTGGTGCACGCGCTCGGCCGGGTGGTCACCGAGGTGCCGGGCCTGCTGTCCCGGCTGGTCGATCCTCGGTCGGGCATGTCGCTGGTCTGGGGTGCGGTCAGCGCTGGGATAGCGGCCAACACCATCCCGGAGACCGGGCAGCTGCGGGGCACCCTGCGGGTGCTCGACCGCGACGTGTGGGCCTCCGCGGAGGACCTGGTGACCGGGCTGGTCACCCAGGACGCGGCCGGCCGCGGCGCGGAGGTGGCGGTCGAGTACGTGCGCGGCGTCCCGCCGGTGGTCAACGACCCGCGCGGCATCGCCCTGCTGCGCGCCGCGGCGGTGGAGACGGTCGGCCCCGACGGCGTCGTCCTCTCCCCGCAGAGCATGGGTGGTGAGGACTTCGGCTGGTTCGCCGAGCGGGTGCCGATCGCGCTGGCCCGGCTGGGCACCCACGGCGGCGGTCCGGAGCTGGACCTGCACCGCGGCACCTTCGACGTCGACGAGCGGGCCATCGGGGTGGGTGTGCGGCTGCTGGCCCGCGCGGCCCTGCAGGCGTTGGACGCCCGCAGCGCGATGCCGGCGGGCGCAGCAGGTCCCTGGGCGTGATGTAGACCTGCACGTAGCAGTGCCCGTCCACGAGAGCCGGTGACCCGACGATGAGCTCCACCGACCAGCACGACCCGAGCCCGCCCGCGGCCCCGGCCGGCACCGAGGTGCCGGCCGAGCCGCCCACGCCCGAGGAGCTCACCCTCGCCGGGGGCTTCCCGGCCGCTGACCGGAACAGGTGGCGCGAGCTCGTCGCCGGGGTGCTGGGCAGGGCGGGGCGCACCGACCTCCCCGAGCGGGTCGAGGATGCGCTGCGGACGACGGTCGCCACCGGCGTCACGGTCGCTCCGCTCTACACGGCCGAGGACGCCGGCGATCTGCCCACTCGGGCGGGGGTGCCTGGGCATCCGCCGTTCGTGCGCGGGTCCCGGGCCGGCGCGGTCGGGGTGACGGCGGCCGGCGGTGTCGACGCGCTGGTGCCCGGGGGGTGGGACGTGCGGCAGCGGCACGCGGACCCCGACGTCGCGGCCACCCGGGAGGCGATCGCGGCAGACCTGGAGAACGGGGTCTCCTCGCTGTGGCTGGTGCTCGGCGAGGGCGCGGTGCCGGTGGACGCGCTGGGAGAGGTGCTCGCCGACGTCCTCCTGGACCTCGCCCCGGTCACCGTGCAGGGCGGGGTCCCGGCCGCCGAGGCGTTCCTGGCGCTGGTCGAGGGCCGCACCGACCTCGCTGCCGGCGGTTCGCTGGGGCTCGATCCGCTGGGCGTGCACGCCACCTCCGGCCGGGAGCAGGACCTCAGCGGCCTGGCCGCGGTCGCCCGGCGGGCGATGGCGCACGACGTCGGTCGGCCCGGCCCCGCGCTGCGGACCGTCGTCGTCGACGGCACCGTCTTCGCCGACGCGGGGGCGACGCCGGTCGAGGAGCTGGGCTGCGCGCTGGCGGCGGGGGTGGCCTACCTGCGGGCGCTGACCGACGGCGGGCTGGGCGTCGACGAGGCGTTCGGACAGCTGGAGTTCCGGTTCTCCGCCACCGCCGACCAGTTCACGACCATCGCCTCCCTGCGGGCCGCGCGCCGGCTGTGGGACCGGGTCGGGGACGCCAGCGGCGCGTCACCGGCGGCGCGGGCCCAGCGGCAGCACGCGGTGACCTCCGACGTGATGGTCACCCGGCACGACCCGTGGGTGAACATGCTGCGCACGACGGTCGCCTGCTTCGCCGCCGGCGTGGGCGGGGCCGAGGTCGTCACCGTGCAGCCGTTCGACGCCGCGCTCGGGCTGCCCGACGCCTTCGCCCGCCGGATCGCCCGCAACACCCAGAGCCTGCTGGTGGAGGAGGGGCACCTGGCCCGGGTGCTCGACCCGGCCGGCGGCTCCTGGTACGTCGAGTCGCTCACCGAGTCGCTGGCGCAGGCGGCCTGGACCTGGTTCACCGAGATCGAGCGGGCCGGCGGGCTGCCCGCCGCGCTGTCCTCCGGCCTGGTCGCCGAGCGGCTGGCCACCGCCTGGGCGGAGCGGTCGCAGCGGCTGGCCACCCGCGCCGAGCCGGTCACCGGGGTCAGCGAGTTCCCGAACCCGGCCGAGGTGCTGCCGGTCCGCCGTCCTCAGGCCGAGGTGCTGCCCGCCGGGCCGGGCGGACTGCCCCGGGTTCGCGCCGCCGCGGCCTTCGAGGAGCTGCGCGGTCGGGCCGAGGCGGTCGAGCCCCGCCCGGCGGTGTACCTGGCGACGATCGGGCCGGTGGCCCGGCACGCCGCCCGGGCCGGCTTCGCCGCCAACCTCTTCCAGGCCGGTGGCCTGGCGACCCCCACGGGGGACGGTGCGGCCGGGTTCGCGGCGGCGGCGACGACGATCGCCTGCCTGTGCGGGACCGACCGCGACTACGCGGGCTCCGCCGCCCTGGCCGCGGAGCTCCGCGCGGCCGGCGCGACACAGGTGTGGCTGGCGGGCAGACCCGAACTGGAGGCCGACGGCGTGGACGGGTACGTGTACGCCGGATGCGACGCACTGTCGGCGCTGCGGACGGTGCACGAGGAACTGAGGGTCCCGGACGGCGGCCATGTGGGCCGACATGGCCCTGAGGAGGGCGAGGCATGAGCGGGATACCCGACTTCGGCGGGCTGGAGCTGGGGCGTCCGGCGGCGGAGGCAACCCCTGACGGCTGGGCGAAGGCCTACGCCGACGCCACCGGCCGCGACGTCGGCGAGGCCACCTGGCACACCCCGGAGGGCATCGACGTCCCGCCGCTGCTCACCGCCGCCGACCTGGCCGACGTCGACTTCCTGGGCACCTACCCGGGCATCGCGCCCTACCTGCGCGGGCCCTACCCGACGATGTACACGACCCAGCCGTGGACGGTCCGGCAGTACGCCGGGTTCTCCACCGCGAAGGACTCCAACGCCTTCTACCGGCGCAACCTGGCCGCTGGGCAGAAGGGGCTGTCGATCGCGTTCGACCTGCCCACGCACCGCGGCTACGACTCCGACCACCCGCGGGTCGTCGGCGACGTCGGGATGGCCGGGGTGGCGATCGACTCGATCCTGGACATGCGGGAGCTGTTCGACGGCATCCCGCTGGACCGGATGAGCGTGTCCATGACCATGAACGGCGCCGTCCTGCCGGTGCTCGCGCTCTACGTGCTGGCAGCCGAGGAGCAGGGGGTCAGCCCGGACCAGCTCACCGGGACGATCCAGAACGACATCCTCAAGGAGTTCATGGTCCGCAACACCTACATCTACCCGCCCAAGCCCTCGATGCAGATCATCAGCGACATCTTCGCGTTCACCTCGACGCAGATGCCCCGCTTCAACTCGATCTCGATCAGCGGCTACCACATCCAGGAGGCCGGTGCCACGGCCGACCTGGAGCTGGCCTACACGCTGGCCGATGGGGTGGAGTACCTCGGTGCCGGCCGGAGCGCCGGGCTCGACGTCGACGCCTTCGCGCCGCGGCTGAGCTTCTTCTGGGCGATCGGCATGAACTTCTTCATGGAGGTCGCGAAGCTCCGGGCCGGCCGGCTGCTGTGGGCCAAGCTGGTGCAGGAGGAGGGAGCGACGAACCCGAAGTCGATTTCGCTGCGCACCCACTGCCAGACCTCGGGCTGGTCGCTGACCGCGCAGGACGTCTACAACAACGTCGTCCGCACCTGCCTGGAGGCGATGGCCGCCACCCAGGGTCACACCCAGTCGCTGCACACCAACGCCCTCGACGAGGCGCTCGCGCTGCCCACCGACTTCTCCGCGCGGATCGCCCGCAACACCCAGCTGCTACTGCAGCAGGAGTCGGGGACGACCCGGGTCATCGACCCGTGGGGCGGGTCGGCGTACGTGGAGAAGCTGACCTACGACCTGGCCCGCCGGGCATGGGCGCACATCCAGGAGGTCACGGCGCACGGCGGCATGGCACAGGCGATCGACGACGGCATCCCCAAGCTCCGGATCGAGGAGGCCGCCGCCCGCACCCAGGCGCGCATCGACTCCGGCCGGCAGCCGGTGATCGGGGTCAACAAGTACCGGGTGGCCACCGACGAGGCCGTCGACGTGCTCAGGGTCGACAACGCCGACGTGCTGGCCCAGCAGAAGGCCAAGCTGGCCGAGCTGCGCGCCTCCCGCGACCCCGGCGCCGTCCAGCAGGCGCTGTCCCGGCTCACCGACGCCGCGCGCGCCGCGGCGGAGGGACGGCGGGGCGGCGACCTGGACTCGAACCTGCTCAAGCTCGCCGTGGACGCGGCCCGGGCCAAGGCCACGGTGGGGGAGATCTCCGACGCGCTGGAGGAGGTCTACGGCCGGCACGCCGGGCCGGTGCGCACCATCTCCGGCGTGTACCGCGACGAGGCAGGGAGCTCAGGGCCCGTGGAGGACACCCGCGCGATGGCCGCCCAGTTCGAGGAGGCCGAGGGCCGCCGGCCGCGGATCCTGGTCGCCAAGATGGGTCAGGACGGCCACGACCGCGGCCAGAAGGTGATCGCCACCGCCTTCGCCGACCTGGGCTTCGACGTCGACGTCGGCCCGCTGTTCCAGACCCCGGAGGAGGTCGCCCGGCAGGCGGTCGAGGCCGACGTGCACGTCGTCGGCGTCTCCTCGCTCGCCGCCGGCCACCTCACGCTCGTACCTGCGCTGCGCGACGCGCTCGCCGAGCTCGGTGCCGACGACGTCCTGATCGTGGTCGGGGGGGTCATCCCGCCCGACGACGTACCGACCCTGGAGGAGATGGGCGCGGCCGCGGTCTTCCCGCCCGGCACGGTCATCGCCGACGCCGCGCAGGACCTGCTGCGCACGCTGTCCCAGCGCCTCGGCCACGCATGACAGGGGCCGTGTCGGCCGACGTGGCCCTCCGGTGAGCGGACCGGTGGAGGTCGCCGGGCTCGCGGACGGCGTCCTGGCCGGGCACCGGCGGGCGATGGCGCGAGCGATCACCCTGGTGGAGTCCCGGCGGGCCGATCACCGGGAGGCCGCGCAGGAGTTGCTCGTCGCGTTGCTGCCGCACGCCGGGGGAGCCCGCCGGGTCGGGATCAGCGGGGTGCCCGGGGTCGGGAAGTCGACCTTCATCGACCAGCTCGGGACGACGCTGACCGCAGCCGGGTCGAAGGTCGCGGTGCTGGCCGTCGACCCCTCCTCGGCGCGCTCCGGCGGGTCGATCCTGGGCGACAAGACCCGGATGTCCCGGCTGGCCGTCGACGATCGCGCGTTCATCCGGCCGGCACCGACCGCGGGCACGCTGGGCGGCGTCGCTCAGGCGACCCGGGAGTCGATGGTCGTGGTCGAGGCGGCCGGCTACGAAGTCGTGCTGGTCGAGACCGTCGGCGTCGGGCAGTCGGAGGTGACCGTCGCGGAGATGGTCGACTCCTTCCTCTTCCTCACCCTGGCCCGCACCGGCGACCAGCTGCAGGGCATCAAGCGCGGAATCCTGGAGATCGCCGACGTCATCGCGGTGAACAAGGCCGACGGCTCGGGCGAGGGCGACGCCCGCCGCGCGGCCCGGGAACTCGCCGGCGCGATCCGGATGCTGCGGGGCCACGGCCCCGACGGCTGGGACGTCCCGGTGCTGACCTGCGCGGGGCTGACCGGTCAGGGGCTGACCGAGGTGTGGGGGAAGGTCCTGGAGCACCAGGACCGCATGCGCGACTCGGGTGACCTCGAGCAGAAGCGGGCGACCCAGCAGGTGCGCTGGGTCTGGCAGATGGTGCGCGACGGGCTGGAGCACCGGCTGCGCGCCCACCGGGCCGTGCGCGGGCTGGCCCCCGACCTCGAGACGGCGGTGCTGGCCGGCGAGCTGACCCCGGCGCTGGCCGCCCGTCAGCTGCTGCAGACGTTCCTCGGCGACCCGACCCCGGAGGACTGACCCGCCGGGTCGCCGGGAGGGGGAGGCGTCAGTTCCCGATCGACCGGCAGTGGCGGGAGTGCAGGTCGGCGAGGTAGTCGTCCGGTGCCCCGGCGGCCTCGGCGGCGTCGGCGATCGCGCCCAGGTGGCGGGCCGAGGGAAGCCCGCCCTCGAAGGCGTCCAGCGCGTAGACGAAGGCGACCACGTCGCCGGCCAGCATGAACGCCCCGCGCGTCCGGTTCCCCCGCGCAGCAGTGATGGAGACCCGCAGCCGCACCTTCCGGTACAGCCCGTGGTCGGCGCCCTCCCAGGCGTCCAACGCCC
This sequence comes from Modestobacter sp., assembly GCA_025965635.1. Classification (GTDB taxonomy): domain Bacteria; phylum Actinomycetota; class Actinomycetes; order Mycobacteriales; family Geodermatophilaceae; genus Modestobacter. The sequence continues at coordinate 7,005 of JAOPWO010000244.1, forward strand.
GCTCGTCAGCCTCGGTGAGGTCGTACAGCGCCACGAAGACACCCGGCAGCTCCCCGCCCGACCCGGCGTCCTCGGCCGGCACCATGGTGGCCAGCGCGCCGTCCCAGCCGTACGTCTCGGCGCCGAACGTCAGCCGCCAGCCGGGGATCCAGCCGGTGCCGGCGAACGGGGAGGACGGGCAGCGGCTGAGCATCTGCGCGGGGTCCATGTTCGACCCGTACGCGGCGTAGAGACCCATCGTCGCGACCCTAGCCGCGGCCGCCGGTCGCGCGGGCCGAGGGGCGGTCCCGCACCGGGGCACCGGGTACGGGGAGAATGCTCCGCGCAGCCAGATCGCACCGAGCCGGAGGACGGACCATGACCCGCATCGTGATCATCGGCGGTGGCCCGGCCGGGTACGAGGCCGCGCTCGTGGCCGCCCAGCTCGGTGCCCAGGTCACCGTGGTCGAACGCGACGGCATCGGCGGTGCCAGCGTGCTCACCGACTGCGTCCCGTCCAAGGCGTTCATCGCCGCTGCCGGCGCGATGACCTCGGTCCGCGACTCCGTGGTCCTCGGCCTGCAGGGCAGTGATCTGGCCACCGTCGGGCTGGACCTGGCGACGGTGAACGGCCGGATCCGCGGCCTGGCCATGGCCCAGTCGGCCGACATCCATGCCCGGCTCGAGTCCGAGGGCGTCGAGCTGATCGCCGGGCAGGGCCGGCTCTCCGATGAGGTCCGCGGGCTGATGACCCACCGGGTCGAGGTGCTCGACCCCGACGGCGCGGTGACCCGCGAGCTCGAGGCGGACGTCGTCCTGATCGCCACCGGGGCCGACCCCCGCGTGCTGCCCGGCGCCGAGCCGGACGGCGAGCGGATCCTGTCCTGGCGCGACGTCTACGCCCTGGAGGACCTGCCCGAGCACCTCGTCGTCGTCGGCTCCGGCGTCACCGGCGCCGAGTTCGCCTCCGGCTACCTCGAGGCCGGCGTGCCGGTCACCCTGGTGTCCTCGCGCGAGCAGGTGCTGCCCGGTGAGGACTCCGACGCGGCCGCCGTCGTCGAGCAGGTCTTCCGGTCCCGCGGCGGGAGGATCGCCGAGAAGGGGCGGGCCGAGACCGTCGTGCGCACCGAGAAGGGCGTGCGGGTCTCGCTCACCGACGGCCGCGTCGTCGAGGGCTCCCACGCCCTGATGACGGTGGGCACGGTGCCGAACACCGCCGGCCTGAACCTCCACGTGTGCGGGGTGGAGCTCAGCGGCTCCGGTCACGTCGTCGTCGACCGGGTGTCCCGGACGACGGTGCCCGGCATCTACGCCGCCGGCGACGTGACCGGCGTCTTCCAGCTGGCCTCGGTCGCGGCGATGCAGGGCCGGATCGCGATGTGGCACGCGCTGGGCGAGGCGGTCGCCCCGATCCGGCTCAAGACCGTCGCGGCCAACGTCTTCACCCACCCGGAGATCGCCACCGTCGGGGTGCAGCAGAAGAGCCTCGACGAGTCGGCCGACGTCCAGGTGGTGCAGCTGCCGCTGGCGACGAACGCCCGCGCCAAGATGATCGACCTGCGCGACGGCTTCGTGAAGCTGTTCACCCGCCGCTCCACCGGCGTCGTGGTGGGCGGTGTGGTGGTCGCGCCGGGCGCCTCGGAGCTGATCTTGCCGCTCGCGCTGGCGGTGACCAAGGGCCTGACGGCGGACGACCTGGCGCACACCTTCGCGATCTACCCGTCGCTGGGCGGCTCGATCACCGAGGCCGGGCGGCGGCTGATGGGGATCGAGGACGAGCACAGCTGACGGTCCGCAGCGGCCGATCCAGCAGGTTCACCCGGACGGGCGGATCTGGCCCGATCCGGTTCAGCTCGCACCGCGGTACGCCGATGGGACAGCAGATCCCCTCTGTCCTGGAGCTGAGCGTGCCCGAGTTCTGCCGACCGCGCCCCGCGTGGTCCCTGCTCGTCCCCCTGGTCGCCTGCCTGATCGTCGGGCAGGTGGCGGGGCCGGCGCTCGCTCGGGGCGAGGAGCCCGATGCCGCCGCCGGCTCCGGCGACACCGTCGTCGGTGAGCTGGTGCAGGCCTGGCCCGAGCACCGGGACCCCGAGGACCCCGCGGCACCCGCCGCGGACGGGCCGCTGACCTGGGTCGAGACCGACGGCGGGGACGCGGTGCGCATCCCGACTGAGTCGATCGCGGATGTCGCCCGGGCCGAGGTGGGTGCCACCGTCGAGGTGGTCGTCGGCGAGCAGGTGGTCGACCAGGCCACCGCGGAGGACGGCGTGGAACCGGCGCGCGAGGTCCTCGAGGCCGCCGTCGTCGAGGCCGCTCCTGCTGCGGCCGCGCTGCCGACCGCCGCCGCCGGGGTCGTCACCACCTCGGTCACGCTCGTCATGGTGGTGCCGGCGGGCGGGGTCTCCGACCGCCGCCCGGCGCAGGACGTCGCGGCCGAGGTCGACGGCACCGTGTCGTCGTACTGGGCCGGCCAGAGCGACGGCCGGATCCGCGTCGGGGTGACCGCGACGCACGACCTGCGCTCCCGGCCGCTCGCCGCGGCGTGCACGCAGCCCCACGAGCTGTGGAACGAGGTCGCCGGCCGGATCGGCTGGACCCGGGGCGCGGGGGAGCACCTGCTCGTCCACCTGCCCGCGGGCTCCCAGAGCTGCGCCGACGGCCTGGCCGAGATCGGCTCGTCGGTGTCGGGCGGCGGCCGCCTGTACGTCCGGGACGTCCCGGACGCCGTCAGCGTCCTGGGCACGATCGTCGCGCACGAGCTGGGCCACAACTTCGGGCTGAACCACGCCTCCGCACGGCAGTGCGACCGCGCCGTGGAGACCGGGACCTGCCAGGTGCGCGCCTACTACGACTGGTACGACGTCATGGGCATCTCCTGGAACGAGCTGGGCTCGCTGAACGCGCCGCACGCGGCCAAGCTCGGGCTGCTGCCGACGGCGGAGCGCGTCGCCCTCACCACGGCCACCCCCTCGGCCACGTACGCGTTGGCACCCATGGCCGCCACGAGCGGGACCCGCGCCGTCCGGCTCGCCGCTCCGGACGGGACGGTCAGCTGGCTGGAGTACCGGCAGGGCACCGGCCAGGACGCCTGGCTGGGGTCCGGGCGCAACTACCCGGGACTGGACTCGGGCGTGACGCTCCGTCAGGCCTCGGACGACCCCTCGTACACGTCCCTCCTGCTGGACGGCACGCCGTCCCCGGCGGCGGGCTGGCAGGACGACCTGAAGGTCGCGCTGCCGGTCGGCGCGCCGGTCCGCGTCGGCGGCGGCGTCTTCACCGTCACGGTGCGGTCCGTGGGTGCCACCGCCTCGGTGCAGGTGACCACGCCCACGCCGGCGGCGACGACGGCTCCGAAGCCCGCGCCGACGCCTGCGCCGACGCCTGCGCCTACGCCTGCGCCTGCGCCGAAGCCTGCGCCGGTCCCGGCGAGCGCCAACGGTGCCGCGCGGCTGACCACCGGTCAGGTGCTCACCGACGGCCAGGCGCTCGTCGCGTCGAACAAGCGGTACCGCGCGGTCGCCCAGGCCGACGGGAACCTGGTGGTCTACGCCGCGGACCGGCGGGTGGTGTGGGCCAGCGGGGCGTACGCGCAGGGCTCCCGGCTCACCCTGCAGGGCGACGGCAACCTGGTGTCGCGTGCCCGGGACGGTCGCACGTCGTGGTCGTCCCGGACCGCCGGCTCGAAGGCGGTCCGGCTGGTGCTCTGGCCCGATGGCAGCCTCGCCCTGCACCGGGCCGACGGCAAGGCCGTCTGGGCGACCGGCCGGGACACCCCGGACCGGCTCCGCCCCGGGCAGCAGCTCGCCGGCGACCAGGCGCTGGTCTCGTCGAACGGCCGCTACCGTGCCGTCGCCCAGTCCGACGGCAACGTCGTCGTGTACGCCGGGCGGCGCGTCCTCTGGGCCAGCGGGACCTACGGGAAGGACACGCGTCTGGTCCTGCAGGGCGACGGCAACCTGGTGCTCTACGCCCGGGACGGCCGGGCGGCGTGGTCGACCGGCACCTGGCGGTACGCGGGCGCGACCGCCCAGCTGAGGGACGACGGCCGCCTCACGGTGCGCCGCGCCGACGGCAAGACGGTGTGGGCGACCAGGGCCGACCCGCGCCGCTGAACCGGCGGGCCGGCTGACCGGTCAGGTCACCGGCTCAGCCGGCGTCGTCAGCGATCGCGCAGAGGACGGCGCCACTGGTGACGGTGGCGCCCACCTCGGCCGACAGGCCGCTGACGGTGCCGGCCTTGTGCGCGGTGATCGGCTGTTCCATCTTCATCGCCTCGAGCACCACGATCAGGTCGCCGGCCGCGACGGTGGCGCCGTCGGAGACGGCGACCTTGACGATCGTGCCCTGCATGGGGGAGGTGAGGCTGTCCCCGGAGGCCGCCGAACCGCCGCCCTTGCCACTGCGCCGGCGCGGCTTGGCCGCACCGGCGGCCGGGGCGGCCCCGCCGGCGGCCAGCCCCG
>JAOPWO010000254.1 GCA_025965635.1 Modestobacter sp.
GGGGGCTGCTGGGTGGCACCGAGGTCACCGGGGTCAGCGCCTGCTCGACCGTGCCCGCGCTGCTGCCTGCGCTGCGGCAGCTGCTGGACCGGCTCGCCGTCCCGGTGACCCTGATCGGCCCGGGCGTGCGGACCGGCGTCCCGCTGCACGTCGACAACCCCCGGGAGGTGGGCGCCGACCGGGTGGTCACCGCGCTGGCCGCGCACGAGCGGCACGGCCGCGGCCCGGACGGTCGCGCCCGGCCGGTCGTCGTCGTCGACTTCGGCACGTCCACCAACGTGGATGCGGTCGGGCCCGACGGGCAGTTCCTGGGCGGGGCGCTGGCGCCCGGGGTGGAGGTGAGCCTGGACGCGCTGGCGAACCGGGCGGCCCAGCTGCGCTCGGTCGAGCTGACCGTGCCGACCCACGCGATCGGGAAGAACACCGTCGCGGCGCTCCAGTCCGGCCTGGTGCTCGGCTTCGCCGGCCTGGTCGACGGACTGGTCGGGCGGATCGCCGAGGAGCTGGTGACCCAGTTCGGCACCCCGCCGCGGGTCGTGGCCACCGGCGGTCTGCACCGGTTGGTCGTCGACAGCTGCCGCAGCATCGCCTCGCGTGACCCCGATCTCACCGTCCACGGGCTGCGGCTGGCGTTCGCCCGGCACCAGGCCAGCACGCACCCGGGGGGTGCCGGGCAGGCCGGCGGACGGCGTCCGACCGGCCCGTAGGCTCCTGCGGGTGAGTGAGGAAGCAGCGGGCCACAGCGCAGCCACCGAGGACGAGCTCCCCGAGCAGCTGAGGGTCCGGCGGGCCAAGCTCGACCGGCTGCGGGAGGCGGGCATCGACCCCTACCCGGTGTCGGTGGCCCGGACGACGTCGCTGGCCGACGTCCGCGCCGCCAACCCCGACCTGGAGCCCGACACGATGACCGGGGCGCAGGCGGGGGTCACCGGCCGGGTGATCTTCTCCCGCAACACGGGCAAGTTGTGCTTCGCGACGCTGCGCGAGGGCGACACCGAACTCCAGGTGATGCTCTCCCGCGACCGCGTGGGAGAAGGGCCGCTCGCGGCCTGGAAGGCCGACGTCGACCTCGGTGACCACGTGCTCGTCACCGGTGAGGTCGGCACCTCCCGGCGCGGTGAACTGTCGGTCTTCGCCGATTCCTGGCAACTCGCGGCAAAGGCGCTGCGCCCTCTCCCGGTCGCGCACAAGCCGATGAGCGAGGAACTGCGGGTCCGGCGCCGTTACGTCGACCTGATCGTGCGCGACGAGGCGCGACGCACCGTGCACCAGCGCGCTGCGGTGATGAGCACTCTGCGTTCCGGGCTGACCGCCAGGAAGTTCCTGGAAGTCGAGACGCCGATGCTGCAGACGGTGCACGGCGGCGCCGCCGCGCGGCCGTTCCGCACGCACATGAACGCCTTCGATCTCGACCTGTACCTGAGAATAGCACCGGAACTGTTCCTGAAACGGTGCATCGTCGGTGGGCTGGTCCGGGTGTTCGAGATCAATCGGAACTTCCGCAACGAGGGGGCCGACTCCTCGCACTCGCCGGAGTTCGCGATGCTCGAAGCGTACGCGGCCTACTGGGATTACCAGGGAATGGCCACCGTCACGCGGGAGCTGATCCAGGAGTGCTGCTCCGCGCTGTTCGGGGACCACGTCGCGCGCCACCACGACGGCACGGAGCTCGACCTGTCGGGGGAGTGGCCGCAGGTGCCGCTGTACACGGCGGTGTCCGAGGCGGTGGGTGAGGAGGTGACCCCGGAGACGCCGGTGGCGGAGCTGCGGGCGCTCGCCGAGCGGCACGACGTGGGCGTCGACCCGGCCTGGCTGCCGGGCAAGGTGGTGGAGGAGCTGTTCGAGGCGCTGGTGCAGGACTCGTTGCAGAGTCCCACCTTCGTCATCGACTACCCGGTGGACACCTCGCCCCTCACCCGGGCGCACCGCTCGCTGCCCGGGCTCGCCGAGAAGTGGGACCTGTACATCGGTGGGGTGGAGCGGGCGACCGCCTATTCGGAACTGGTGGACCCGGTCGTGCAGCGCGAACGGTTCAGCGCCCAGGCACTGCTGGCCGCCGCAGGTGACCCCGAGGCGATGGCACTGGACGAGGACTTCCTGGAGGCCCTGGAGTACGGCATGCCCCCCACGGGCGGCATGGGCATGGGCATGGACCGGTTGATGATGACGCTCACCGGCCTGGGCATCCGGGAGACCATCCTGTTCCCATTGGTGCGACCGCTGCAACAATAGTGCCACCCGGTCGAGCGAATCCTGGACACGTTCTCCTGGGGATTCGCACCATTGGTCCCCGTTGTGGTGCAATGGTGCTGTCGGAACACGGGGCAGGAAATTCGACAGTCCAGATGCCCGCCGCAACAGGAGTGAGTAGACAAATGGCACGCAAGGTCCAGGTAATCCTGAGCGACGACCTCGACGACAGCATCTCCGCTGACGAGACGGTCACGTTCGCCCTCGACGGGACGACCTACGAGATCGACCTCTCGGAGAAGAACGCCGCAGAGATGCGTGACGCCTTCGGCAAGTACGTCTCGGCGGCGCGGAAGGTGAGCAGCCGGGGCACGCGTGCGTCTGGAGCCGGCCGATCCCGCGCCACCGGCGGCGGCGGCCGGATGGACCGCGAGCAGGCCGGTGCGATCCGCGACTGGGCACGCAAGAACGGCCACGAGGTCAGCGACCGTGGGCGCATCCCGGCCAGCGTGGTCGAGGCCTTCGAAGCCGCCCACTAGGACGCAGTTCCGCTGGGGAGCGGACCGCCTCCGGCGGACGCCCTCGTCGAGCGGGAACAGAGCACTGCTCGTCGGGCTGCGCCCGGCGGGGGACGCCGACGGCCCCGCGAGGCTCGGCGGGTTCTGACGGTCGCTGCAACACCCGATGTCCTCGGGGGTTGCAGCGACCGTGCCGTTCCAGGACGGATCAACCGGAGCCGTCGGCCGGGCGGAGGTGGAGGTCAGGTCCTCGGGCCTCCGCCGACCGCACCGGCAGTGCCACGGTCTCGGCGGCCGAGCTCGTCACCTGGTGCTGGTCCACCTGCCCGCGCGGGTGCACCGCCGAGGCCGTCCGGGGCCGGCTCGTGGTCACCGTGAGCACCCTGCCGCCCAGCGGCTCAACGACCCCTGGAATCCGCACTCGCCCCGCCGGCCCCGCGGCGTCCGCTGTCGGCGTAACCGGTGTGGAACACCACTCCTGTGGCGAGAGTTGGAGCAGAAGAGCCACTCGCCGTCCCGGCACACCGGATGTCGACGCCGGTGCCGTGGTGCGAACTACAGTGGAGCGACCGGTGCCCCAGCGCGCCGACGTACGTCGGGTGTCCACCGTCCCCTGCCGGGGACACGAGCACAGCAGGTCCAGCCGGTCAGAGGGAGATACAGCAGATGTTCGAACGGTTCACCGACCGAGCCCGTCGGGTGGTCGTCCTGGCTCAAGAAGAAGCCCGGATGCTCAACCACAACTACATCGGCACCGAGCACATCCTCCTGGGCCTGATCCACGAGGGTGAGGGCGTCGCTGCCAAGGCGCTCGAGTCCCTCGGCATCTCGCTGGAGGGTGTCCGTCAGCAGGTCGAGGAGATCATCGGTCAGGGCCAGCAGGCCCCCTCCGGTCACATCCCCTTCACCCCGCGGGCCAAGAAGGTGCTGGAGCTGTCGCTGCGCGAGGCGCTGCAGCTCGGCCACAACTACATCGGTACCGAGCACATCCTGCTCGGCCTGATCCGTGAGGGCGAGGGCGTCGCCGCCCAGGTCCTGGTGAAGCTCGGCGCCGACCTCAACCGCGTCCGCCAGCAGGTCATCCAGCTGCTGTCCGGCTACCAGG
>JAOPWO010000268.1 GCA_025965635.1 Modestobacter sp.
GAGCGCGGCGCTCGGCTGCACGACGCGCTGGCCGCCGGGCTGGTCACGGCGGCAGCGGCGATCGACGACGGCCGGGCCGCGGCGAAGCTCGAGCAGTGGGTGCAGGTCAGCCGAGCCGCTCGGGTCGACCCTCGCTGAGCTCCGGCCAGGCCTGACGGTCTCCCGTTACTGGGGCGACTCGAAGCCGATCGAGAAGGCGGCCTCGAGGTCGTGCCGCGAGTAGGCGCGGAAGGCGACGTGCGTCGCGGTGTCCAGCACCCCGGGGACCTTGTTGATCCGGCCGGCGACGACGGCGGCGATGTCGTCGAACTCGTGCACCCGGACGAGCGCGACCAGGTCGACGTCGCCGGCGACGGAGTACACCTCGCTGACCCCGGGCAGGTCGGCCACGGCCTCGGCGACCTCACCGATCGAGTCGGTGGCGGCGTCGATCATCACGATGGCGGTGATCACGCGGGGGATGCTAGCCGGGTCGCTGCCCGGCCGCGCCCCTGCGGCCGGCCCGGGGTGACCCGGTCGGGCTGCGTGTGGGTGCCCAGGGCCCGGGTGTCGGCGAACGGATCACGACCGGCCCGGCCGGCGTCCACCCGGGCCAGGAAGTCGTCGTAGCCACCGGTGCCCGGTGTGCGGCTGGCGAGCGTGCCGGTGAGCTCCACCAGCCGGGTGCCCGGCTTCTCCATCCAGCGCAGCACCAACTCGGTCTCGTCGACCGACGCGGCCAGCTCGCCCTCCGGACCGGTGGGAGTTTCCGCCGTCGTCTTCAGGTCGGCGAGGTGGCCGCGCACCGAGCGGCCGCGCTCGGCGACCCCGGCGGCGACCAGCCGCCCCCGCCGGACCACGGACAGCTGCCAGCCCCCCGATCCGTCGGGCCGGGCCAGCACGAGCTCGGGGACGGCGGCCAGCGACTCCAGCCGCTGCCGGCGGCGGACCGCACGCACCAGCACGGCGGTGCGGTCGCGCAGGACGGCGGCGTCCTCATAGCGTCCCTCCTCGGCCAACCGCTCCACCCGCTCCAGCAGGGGCGCGACCACGGCGCGCGGGTCGTGCTCGACCACGGTCTGGAACACCCCGGCGACGGAGGCGTACTCCTCCCGGCTCTGCGCGCCGGTGCACGGTGCTCCGCAGCGGCCCATGTCGGCCAGCGCGCAGGCGCTGCCGGAGGCGGCAAGGGTCAGCCGGGCGGTGCACTGACGCAGCGGCAGGGACTCGTGCACCGCCGCCATCGCGGCGTCCGCGGCCCGGCGGTCGGGGAAGGGCCCCAGGAACACCCCGGCCCCGGGCCTGACCCGGCGCACCACCGACAGCCGGGGGAACGGCTCGTCGGTGAGCCGCACCCACAGCGCGCGCTCGGGGAAGCGGGACCGGCGGTTGTACCGCGGCTTGTGCTCGGCGATGAGCCGCAGCTCGCGCACGGCTGCCTCGAGGTCGTGCGCGCACGGCAGCGCCTCGACCCGTTCGGCGAGCCGGATCATCTCGGTCATCCGGCTCCGCTGCTCGCCGGCGGAGAAGTAGCTGCGCACCCGGGTGCGCAGGTCGGTGGACGTGCCCACGTACAGCGGCTCGTCGCGTGGCCCGCGGAAGACGTACACGCCCGGTCCGCTGGGGACGTGCGCGGCCAGGTGCCGCTTGCGGCGCCGTTGCGGGTCGATCTGGCGGGTGAGCCCGCTGAGCTCCTCCAGCGACGTGACCCCGAGGGGGCCCAGGCGCTCGAACAGCCCGTGCAGGACGTCGACGGTGGCGCGGGCGTCGTCCAGCGCCCGGTGGCAGGGCTGCGTGCTGGTGGAGAAGAAGGGGGCGAGGGTGCCGAGCTTGCAGTTGGGCACCTCGTCGCGGGTGAGCAGCCGGCGGGCCAGGACGGCGGTGTCGACCGAGGCGAAGGCCGGCCAGGCGATGCCCGACGCCTCGCACGCCGCCCTCAGGAAGCCGAGGTCGAACGGTGCGTTGTGGGCCACCAGCACCGTGCCGCGGGCGAACTCCAGGAAGGCCGGCAGGACGGCGTCGATGCGTGGTGCCGTCGCGACCATCATCGAGGTGATGCCGGTGAGCACGCTGATGTAGGGCGGGATCTCCTGGCCGGGGTCGACGAGGGTCTGGAACTCCCCGAGCACCTCGCCGGCGCGCACCTTGACCGCGCCGATCTCGGTGATCGCGTCGTCCTTGGGGGAGCCGCCGGTGGTCTCGAGGTCGACCACCACGAAGGTGACCTCGGGCAGGGGGGTGCCCAGGTCGTCGATCGTGGCCTGCTCGAACCGCACCACGCTGCCGGGGGAGGGGGTGTCGGGAGGCAGTGGAGGGAACGCCGGGGCCCGCGGTGCGCCGGGCGGAAGGGGGAAGAGCGGCACGGGACGGACGCTAGGTCGGACCTCCGACAGTCCCGGGGAGGCCACGCCGCGCCGTCCGCGGGGTGGCGCCGGTGAGGGGGTCGCCGGGCGCTCCCGCTGTGAGGTCGGCAACCGTCGCCGGGCGGAACTGTCGGTGGGCTCTCCTAGCGTCCGCAGGCGTTGGCACCACGCGAGGGATCGGCACCACAGGAGAGAGAGGAGAGCCGGCGTGCTCATCGACTGCGACACCTGCACCGTCCGCGGGGAGGGCTGCGCCGACTGCGTCGTCACCGTCCTGCTCGGCGCCCCACCGGGCTGGCCGGACACCGGCCCCACCGTCGTCCCGCTCACCCGCCGACCGCGGGCGGGCGCGATCGCCGCGGAGGCGGGGCCGGGGGCGGCGATGCAGGGCGCGCCCGGGCCGGCAGCGGTGCACTGTGACGTGCCCCATGTTGACAGTGCGGAGACCGCCGACCGGCCGGTGGTCGAACTCGACGAGGTCGAGCGACGGGCGGTCCGCGCTTTGGCAGACTTCGGATTGGTTCCGCCGTTGCGTCATCAGGTTGCGTCCGAGCCAGACCCCACCCGTCACGCGGACGGGGAGCGGCACGTGAGCTGACGAATCGCAACCATGGGATTTGTCAGTAGCTGTGGCGCTTTGCCCCCTGAACAGGGCTAGGTCTCGGTCCGATCACGGTCTTAGTGTTTGCCTCGTTCGGGAGAGTGGTCGTCACCGCACAGAGGGTGACCTCAACCCGAACACCGCCGAATCAGCCGGCCACTTCCCTGGCCGGATGAACCGGGGACCCACCGCAGTGCAGGGGTGAGTTCTCACGCGGTCCGGCTCGCCGGACCGCACGCGCCGACGACGGCGCGCCGAGATAGGGCGATCTTCTTCCTCGCCCGAACCCGTCAGCTAACTCGGTAGGCGGTCGATGTGGAGGAAACGGAGTCCCGCCG
>JAOPWO010000295.1 GCA_025965635.1 Modestobacter sp.
TGCGGCAAGCGCCGATCACGTCGGACGCCTTCCGCCGCCGGTCCGCTCCCCGCTCGCCGGCGCCCGCTGCGATGCTCCCGGCGGCGTCAGGCGTCGATCACCACCGGGATGATCATCGGGCTCCGCCGGTACGTCCGGTGCGCCCAGTTCTGGACCGCGCGGGAGATCAGCTGCTCGAGCTGGATCGCTCCGCCCACGCCCTCCTCGGCGGCCCGGGCCAGTGCCTTCTCGATGATCGGCACGACGGCGGCGAACGTGCTCTCGTCGTGGACGAAGCCGCGGGCGAGGAAGTCCGGCTCCTCGGCGAGCAGCCCGGTCTCGGCGTCGACGATCGCCACGACGGTGATCACGCCCTCCTCGGCCAGGTTCCGCCGGTCCTTCAGCGACGCCTCGGTCGCCCCACCGACGGTCTCGCCGTCCACGTAGACGTTCCCGGCCGGGACCTTGCCGGTGATCGTCGCGCGGCCGCCGACCAGGTCGACGACCATGCCGTCCTCGGCGAGCACGACCCGGCTGGGGTCGACGCCGGTCCTGATGGCCAGGTCGCCGTTGGACCGCAGGTGCCGCCACTCGCCGTGCACCGGCATGACGTTGCGCGGCTTGACGATGTTGTAGCAGTAGACGAGCTCGCCGGCGCTGGCGTGGCCGGAGACGTGCACCTTGGCGTTGCCCTTGTGCACGACGTTGGCGCCCCAGCGGGTCAGCTCGTTGATGATCCGGTAGATCGCGTTCTCGTTGCCGGGGATGAGCGAGCTGGCCATCAGCACCGTGTCGCCCTCCTCGATCCGGATGACGTGGTCGCGGTTGGCCATCCGGGACAGCGCGGCCATCGGCTCGCCCTGCGACCCGGTGCAGACCACGGCGATCTTGTCGGCCGGCAGCTTCTCCAGGACCTTGAGGTCGACGACCAGGCCCTTGGGCACGTTGAGGTAGCCGAGGTCGCGGGCGATGCCCATGTTGCGGACCATCGAGCGGCCCACGAAGGCGACCTTGCGGCCGTGCGTGTGGGCTGCGTCGAGCACCTGCTGGATGCGGTGCACGTGGCTGGCGAAGCTGGAGACGATCACCCGCTTGGGCGCGGTGCGGAACACCTTCTCGATCGCCGGGGTGAGCTCGCCCTCCGAGGTGGTGAACCCGGGGACCTCGGCGTTGGTGGAGTCGGTGAGGAAGAGGTCGACGCCCTCCTCGCCCAGCCGGGCGCAGCCGCGCAGGTCGGTGATCCGGCGGTCGAGGGGGAACTGGTCCATCTTGAAGTCGCCGGTGTGCAGCACGAGGCCGGCCGAGGTGCGGATGGCGACGGCCAGCGCGTCGGGGATGGAGTGGTTCACCGCGAGGAACTCGAGGTCGAACGGGCCGAACTCGACCAGGTCGCCCTCGGACACCGGGACGGTGACCGGCTTGATCCGGTGCTCCTTGAGCTTGGCGTCGATGAACGCCAGCGTCAGCTTCGATCCGACCAGCGGGATGTCCCGGCGCTCGCGGAGCAGATAGGGCACGCCGCCGATGTGGTCCTCGTGGCCGTGGGTGAGCACGACGGCGACCACGTCGTCCATCCGGTCCCGGATGGAGGTGAAGTCGGGGAGGATCACGTCGATACCGGGCTGGTGCTCCTCCGGGAAGAGCACGCCGCAGTCGACGATCAGGAGTTTGCCGGCGTGCTCGAAGACCGTCATGTTGCGGCCGATCTCGCCGAGACCACCCAGGGCGATCACGCGCAGCCCGCCGTCGGCGAGTGCCGGTGGGGTGCGCAGTTCAGGGTGCGTGCGACTCATGGGGCCAAACGTTACGTCGCGGGCTCCGCGACGTGGCACGGCCTGCCCGACACGGCCTGTCGCGGGGACCGCGGGGGCCGCCCGGAGCGGTCAGCGGGCGAACCCCTCGAGCAGGACGTCGGCCGGCCGCCGGACGGCGTCGGTACCGGCATCGACGTGACCGGCACGAGCAGCACCGACGAGCGGACCACGGTGCGGAGGGTGCGGCGGTTCGCCGACCGCGAGGCGTTCGGCGCCGCGCCGCAGAGGAGGGGAGGGATCACCGGGGTGGGCACGAGGTCGGGGTCGAGGGTGACGTCGGGCCCGGGGCCGACGCGTGGGCGACGTCGATGAGGATGAGCAGGGCGGCCGCCGGGAGGCCGGTCCGTTCGGCGATCCACCGGACGGCGATCAGCACCGCGACGCAGGCCGGCACGAACAGCACGGTCGCCTCGACATGCATCCCGACGGTCTCGCCGGGCCTCCCGGCTCAGCCCTGCGGGGGCTCGAGCAGCAGGAGCGGGATGCGCCGCCGGGTCCGGCGCTGGTACTCGACGTAGGACGGGAACACCGTGCAGGCCATCGACCACCACCGCGACCGCTCCGCGCCGGTGACCTCCCGGGCCACCAGGGTCAGGTCCAGTGCGCCGTCCCGGAGCCCCACCTCCGGGTGGACCAGCACGTTGGCGTACCAGGCGGGGTGCCGTTCGGCGCCGGCCGCCGAGGCGACCACCGCGTAGACGCCCCGGTGCGTGACCCGCATGAGCGGCGTCTTGCGCAGCAGCCCGGTACGGGCGCCCACCGTGCTCAGCAGCACGACCGGGCGGTCGCCCCACGCGGTCCCGGTGCGCTCGATGTGCTCGACCTCCTCGCGCACCCACGGCACGGTGCTCGGCTCGTACTGTCCTGGCAGCGGCATGCCGCCAGTCTCCCCGTGCGGCATCCTCGGTGGGTGCTCCGGCCGGTGCTCGTGGGTGCGGCGGTGGTGGGTCTGGTGGCGGCCGCCCTGACCGCGCTGCTCCGGGCGGTCCGGCGCTCGCTGGTGTTCCTGCCCGACGCCGCGGCCGCGCCAGCCTGCCGACGTGGTGCTGCCCGGCGCCCGCGAGGTGCAGCTCTCGACCACGGACGGGCTGCGGTTGGGTGCCTGGTACCTCCCCGGGCCGGAGCCCGACCCGGTCGCCGTCCTGGTGGCCAACGGCAACGGCGGGCACCGGGGGCTACGGGCGCCGCCGGCCGCGGCACTGCACGAGGCGGGGCCGGGCGTGCTGCTCTTCGACTACCGCGGGTACGCCGGCAACCCGGGCAGGCCCAGCGGACAGGGGCTGGCCCCGACGTCCGGGCGGCGCAGCCTCCTGGTCGGGGACGCCGCGGTGCACCCCGGCCGGCTGCTCCACCTCGGCGAGAGCCTTGGCGCCGCCGTGGTCGAGCTCGCGCCACCGACGGCGGCGGACTGACCCCGGCCGGGCAGGATGGGCGCATGAGGATCGCCGCGGTGCAGCACGACATCGTCTGGGAGGACCGGGACGCCAACTTCGCCCGGCTGGCGCCCCAGGTGTCCCGGGCGGTCGGCGCGGGCGCGGAGCTGGTGCTGCTCACCGAGACCTTCTCCACCGGCTTCTCCATGACGCCGGGCATCGGGGAGCCCGAGGGCGGGCCGTCGGCCCGGTTCCTCGCTGCGCAGGCCGCCGAGCACGGCGTCTGGGTGGCCGGCACCTGCCCGGAGGTGGACGCGTCGTCCAGCGAGGACGATGGCGGGCTGCCCTACAACTCCTTCGTGCTGGCCGGCCCGGACGGCACCACCCACCGCTACCGCAAGCTGCACCCCTTCACCCACGCCGGGGAGCACGAGCGGTTCCGCCCCGGCAACGCCCCGGTCACCGTCGAGGTCGGCGGTCTGCGGATCACTCCGGTCATCTGCTACGACCTGCGCTTCGCCGACGTCTTCTGGCGGGCCGCCCCGGACACCGACGTCTACCTCGTCCCGGCGAACTGGCCGGCCGCGCGCCGGCTGCACTGGCAGGCGTTGCTGCAGGCCCGGGCGATCGAGAACCAGGCCTACGTGGTGGGCTGCAACCGGGTCGGGGCGGCGGGCGACGGCACCGAGCACGCCGGCGACAGCCGGATCATCGCACCCGATGGGGAGCTGCTGGCCACGGCGGCGGGCACCGAGACCCTCGTGCTGGCCGACGTCGACGCCGCCGAGGTGGCCGACACCCGCGACCGGCTGCGCTTCCTCGCCGACCGCCGCGGCTGAACGGACGCTGGCGCGCCGGGCGGCGGCCGACCGGTCGACCACCGGGAGTCCCTCCGGGGCCTGGCGCCGTTCCCCGGGCACCGGTGGCTTCCAGCCGGGCGAGTCAGGCGCGGCTCGCGGTCCCGGCCCTCAGGCCCGGCGTCCAGCCCTCCGTCGAGGACGGGTCCGACGATGCCCGGACGAACAGCTGCGGGGCCAGCCGCAGCTGCACCGGCGCGCGCTCCCGGGCCTCTGGTCTGGACAGCTGGAGGCGGTCCACGAGCAGGCGCGCGGCTTCGGCGCCCATCTGGGTCAGGGGGCTGCGGACGCTGGTCAGCGGCACCGGCAGCTGACCGGCGATGGAGATGTCGTTGAAGCCGACGACCGCGATGTCGGTCCCCGGCCGGTGGCCGAGGTCGCGTAGCGCGCCGATCGCGCCGATGGCCGTCATGTCGTTGACGGCGAAGATCGCCGTCGCCGCCGTGCTGTCCTGCATCAGGCGGTGCGCGGCGTCGTACCCGCCCTCGGCGTCGAAGGTCGAGTGCACGACCCAGGACGACGGCACGTCCACGCCGCGGCGGCGGAGCGCTTCCAGACATCCCTGCGCGCGGTCCCGACCCGTGGTCGCGTGCGGTTCCCCGGCGATGATCCCGATGCGCCGGTGCCCGAGGTCGGCGAGGTGGTCGCCGACCAGTCGCCCGCCCGCCAGGTCGTCGCAGGTCACCGAGTCATACGGCGGGTGGCTGCGGCTGACCAGCGCGAAGGGCACCCGGCGGGCGGCCAGTTCGTCGAGGTAGGCGTCGTCGATCCGGGCGTCGCCGAGGATCAGGCCGTCCACCCGCCGGGTCAGGAGCATCTCGGCACGCCGTCGCTGCTCCTCGCTGCTGTCGAGGGTGTTCGCCACCACGGTCTGGTAGCCGAGGGACTCGGCGGCGGAGTCCAGCCCCTCGTAGATCGTGCTCAGCACGATGTCGGTCAGCCGGGGGACGAGGACCCCCAGCATCCGCGTCCGGCGGGTGCGCAGGCTGGCCGCGGAGAGATCCGGCTGGTAGTGCAGCCGCTCGGCGATGGCGACCACCCGCTCCGCCGCGGCGGAGCGGGGCGGTCCGGTGCGTGCCCGGGCCAGCACCCGCGAGGCGGTGGAGATGCTGACCCCGGCTTCCTCGGCGATGTCCCGTAGCGTCGGGCGGGCCGTCGCGCGGACCGCGTCGTGGTCCCGCACGGCTCGCCCCCCCACGTCGATGGTCCCCACGCCCAGCGGTGCAGGAAAGCATCGTCGCAAGCCCGTTGACGGCAGGCAATCGTTTCCGTATTTTCCCGGCAACGATCGCGTGGCAGCGCTCCGGAGGATTCATGTCTGAGCAGCAGGAACCCGCCGAACGGCACGAAGCCGCAGAGACCGTGCGGGTGGCCTGCATCCAGATGCACCCGGAGATC
Source organism: Modestobacter sp. (assembly GCA_025965635.1). Taxonomy (GTDB): domain Bacteria; phylum Actinomycetota; class Actinomycetes; order Mycobacteriales; family Geodermatophilaceae; genus Modestobacter. The sequence goes on from JAOPWO010000295.1 coordinate 5,422, forward strand.
GGGGAGGTGGCGCGCAACGTCGCCCGCTCCCTGGAGTTGTGCACCGAGGCGGCGGACAACGGTGCCACGCTGCTGGTGCTGCCGGAGCTGTGCAACTCCGGTTACGTCTTCGAGACCCGGAGCGAGGCGTGGAACGCCTCCGAGGAGGTGCCGCAGGGTCCGACGACCACCGCGTGGAGCGACTTCTGCCGCAAGCGGGGCGTCTATCTGGTGGCCGGCATCGCGGAACGGGCCGGGCAGCGACTGTTCAACTCCAGCGTGGTGCTCGGACCCGAGGGGCACATCGGCACCTTCCGCAAGGTGCACCTGTGGAACCGCGAGAACCTCTTCTTCGAGCCCGGTGACCTCGGCTTCCCGGTCTTCCACACGCCGATCGGGCGCATCGCGACGTTCATCTGCTACGACGGCTGGTTCCCCGAGGCCTACCGGGCCTGCGCGCTCCAGGGCGCCGACATCATCTGCGTCCCGACGAACTGGGTCCCCATCCCCGGGCAGGCGGAGGGCTCGCCGGCCATGGCGACCGTGCTCGCGCAGGCCAATGCGCACAGCAACTCCGTCTACATCGCCTGTGCCGACCGCGTCGGCACCGAGCGGGGGCAGCCGTTCAACGGCCAGAGCGTCATCGTCAGCTACACCGGCTGGCCCCTGGCCGGACCGGCGTCGCCGGAGGACGAGGAGATCCTCTACGCCGACGTGGACCTCGGCATGGCCCGGGTGGCCCGCAACTGGAACGACTTCAACCAGCCGCTGCGGGACCGCCGGCCGGACGTCTACGAGGCGGTCCCGAGCAGCATCTCCGGCTCCGGCGCGCACTGACCGTCGCCCCGGCGTCCCCCCGGAGCACCGAGCACCAGAGCACCGAGCACCAGAGCACCGAGCACCAGAGCACCGAGCACCAGCGCCCGACCGCCTCGTCCTCCCGCCTCGTCCTCAAGGAGCTACCGTGCCCCGACCGCTTGGCGGGTTCGACCGCCGCGCCTTCCTCACGGCGTCCCTGCTCGGTGGGGGCGCCGTCCTCGCCCCGTCCCTGCTGTCGGGCTGCGCACCCCAGTCGGCGGACAACGGCGGCGGGGGAGGTGGAGGGCAGGACGGACCCATCCGCGTCGGGGTCATCTCCCCGCTGAGCGGCGCCTGGACCGTCTACGGCAAGGCCCACTCGGCGGGCTTCCAGATGGCCGTGGACGAGCTCAACGCCGCGGGCGGCACGCTCGGGCGCCAGTGGGAGGTCGTCATCGCCGACTCCCGCACGGAGCCCCAGGTGGTCACCGAGCAGGCCAACCGGCTGATCCGGGAGGAGCAGGTCGACTTCCTCGCCGGCACGTTCAGCAGCGCCGAGCGCAACGCCGCCGCGCCGGTGGTCACCCAGGCGGACAAGCTCCTCCTCTATCCCACCTTCTACGAGGGGCAGAGCCAGGAGTTCTACCCGGGCGTGTGCAACCCGAACGTGTTCATGTTCGGCCCCGAACCGTCCGAGCAGGTGTGGCCCCACCTCGAGTACATGATCAGGGAACACGGCGGCAGGTTCTTCATGGTCGGCTCGGACTACGTGTGGCCCCGGGAGACCAACCGCCTCACCAAGCAGCGCCTCGAGGAGCTCGGCGGTTCCGTCGTCGGCGAGGTCTACATCCCCTTCAACACCCCCCAGTACGGCTCGCTGCTCGGTGACATCGGCCGGTCCGGCGCCGACGTCGTCTTCCTGTCCCTCACCGGGTCCGACACGGTCAACTTCCGCCGGCAGTTCGCCGCGGCAGGCATGAAGCAGGACTTCACCGTCTGGACGGTGGACGACGAGGAAGCGGCGACCTCGGGCGTCGGACCGGAGGCCACCGAGGGCGACTACGTGAGCTTCGACTACTTCTGGTCCATCGACACCCCCAACAACCAGAAGTTCCGGGAGAAGGTCCGGTCCGCGTACCCGGACGTCATCATGAACACCGTCGGCGTCGCCATGTACAACGCCGCCCACATGGCCGCGCGGGCCATCGAGGAGGCGGGCGAGGTCAGCACCGACGGCATCCGGTCCGCTCTGGCCGGGATGACCTTCGACCAGGCCCCGCAGGGAACCCTCACCATGCGGGCCGAGGACCACCAGGCCACGCTGCCGTCCTACCTGGTGCGGGCCAGGCCGGGCTGGACGTCCCCGGACGACATGTTCGAGGTCGTCAACCAGGTCGAGTCGGTGGAGCCGGAGACGGCCCAGTGCGATGACCTCCCACTGTCGGGCGCGTAGGGGACATGGATCGCGTCCTCTCCGTCCTCCTGGACGTCGTGACGTCCACGCTCGTCCTCGCGCTGGTGTCGCTCGGGCTGGCGGTCGTCTTCGGGCTGGTCCGCGTGATCAACATGGGCCACGGAGCGATGCTCGCCCTCGGCGCCTACGTCGCGTGGACGTGCGTGAACCGCGGGATCCCCTTCCCGGTCGCCGTGCTCGTCGCGACCGTCGCGGTCGGCATCGTCGGGCTCGTCTTCGAGGTGCTCGTCATCCGCCACTTCTACGAACAGCCCTTCGAGACCCTCCTGATCAGCTGGGGCTTCTACCTCGTCGTCACCGAACTGATCAAGCTGGTCTGGGGCACCGACCTGCGCAGCCTGCCCAACCCGCTGCCCGGGACCCTGTCCGTGGGCGGCGCGGGCATCGGCAACTACGTCGCGGTCATCAGCCTCATCTCCGCCGCGCTGCTCACCGCCACGGCGCTGGTGCTCTACCGGACCGACCTCGGCGTCAAGGTCCGGGCCATGATCCAGAACCGCGACATGGCGTTGATGCTGGGGGTGAACGCGCCGCGGATGTACCGGTCGGTGTTCGCGGTCGGTGCGGCCCTCGCCGGTCTGGCGGGCGCGCTGATCGCCCCGATGTTCAGCATCGAGCCGGACATGGGGACCCTGTGGCTGGTCCGTTCGTTCTTCGCCGTCATCGTGGGTGGTCTGGGCGCGATCGTCGGCGGCACGCTCGTCGGCAGCGGTCTCATCGGCGGTGCGACGGTGGTCTTCGCGCTCTTCTCCAAGCAGGTGTTCGCCCAGACCGTGGTGTTCGCGCTCGCGGTCATCGCGCTGCGGTTCCGCCCGGTCGGCATCCTGGGGAGGCGGTGAGCGCCGTGGACACCGAGGTCGGTACCCGTCCTGACGGTCAGGAGGCGCGGCCCACGCGAGCCGGACGGCTCAGGGCGCTGCTCAGTGCGGAGAACGTCATCGCCGTCGTGCTCTTCGTCGCGCTCTTCTACGTCCCCTACTTCCTGGTGGGCTTCCCCGTCTACGTCCTCCCGCAGTACATGCTCTTCGGGGTGCTGGCGCTGACGCTGTGCCTGCTGTGGGGGTTCGGCGGGATGGTCAGCTTCGGCCAGGCGGCGTTCTTCGCGATCGGCGCGTACGCCCTGGGAGTGACCCTGCGGGACGTCGGCGGGCCCACCGCCCCGTGGCTCGGGCTGCTCCTGGCGCTGGGCCTGGGGGTGGTGCTGGCCGCCGTCATCGGCTGGTTCCTCTTCAGCGCCGACGTCCGTGACTCCTACTTCGTCCTGGTCACGCTGGCCCTCTCGACGATCACGCAGGTGCTCGCGAACTCGGAGTCCCAGCTCACCGGCGGCTTCAACGGGATGTTCGTCGAACGGGTGACCCTGCCGTTCGGTGTGGTCGACGTGTCGCTGGCGGGGGACCTCGCGGCCTACTACGTCATCTTCGCCTTCACGCTGCTGTGCTACCTGCTCTTCCGGTACATCCAGTGGTCCGCCTTCGGCCGGGTGCTGGTGAGCATCAGGGAGAACGAGGACCGCAGCCGAGCGCTGGGCTACAACACCGCGCTCTACAAGACCGTCGCCTTCGCCGTGTCCGGCGGCGTGGCGGCCGTGGCCGGAGCGCTCTACGCGACCGACGCGGGCTTCGTCTCCCCGACCCTGGGCGGGGTGCTCTTCTCGACGAGCGTGGTGGTGTGGGTCGCGATCGGCGGCCGGCACTACTTCATCGGCGCCCTCATCGGCGGCATCGGCATCTCGATCCTGAGCCAGACGCTCAACGCGCGGATCCCCGAGTACTGGCAGTTGCTGCTCGGGCTGCTGTTCGTCGTCGCGGTCGGGTTCTTCCGACGGGGCATCGTCGGGACCATCCTGGAGCTGCCCGGAAGGATGCGGTCGCGCCGTGGCTGAGCTGCTGGAGGTCCAGGGGCTCTCGAAGAGCTTCGGCGGTGTCCAGGCGAACGAGGACGTCCACCTCAGCCTCGCCGAGGCGTCGGTCCGTTGCGTCGTCGGTCCCAACGGTGCCGGGAAGTCGACGTTCGTCAGCATGCTGTCCGGGCACACGGTCCCCGATGCCGGCAGCATCCGGTTCCGTGACCGAGACATCGCCGGATGGCCCGCGCACAAGGTCGCGAAGGCCGGCATGGTCCGCAAGTTCCAGCGACCCTCCTTCTATCCCGACCTGACGGTGGCCCAGAACCTGGAGATCCCGGTGCTGGCGACCGGCCGACGGCGAGGACGGGTGGGGGAGGCGGTGCGCGACGTCGCGGAGCAGGTGCGGCTGACCGACGCGCTGGACGTCCGGGCCGCCCACCTGCCTCACGGCCGCACCCAGTGGCTGGAGATGGGGATGCTGGTCGCTCGTGACGCGGAGCTGATGCTGCTGGACGAGCCGACCGCCGGTATGACGCCGGAGGAGACGTCGGCGACCTCCCGGCTGATCGAGACGCTGGTCCGGGAGCGGGGGATCTCCGCCATCGTCATCGAGCACGACATGTCCTTCGTCCGCTCGCTCGACTCGGAGGTCACGGTGCTGCACCTGGGCCGGGTCATCGCGGAGGGACCCATGTCGGTGATCGAGCGCGACGAACAGGTCCGGGCCGTCTACCTGGGGCAGGAGGTGACCTGATGCTGCGCGTCACCGGGGTCGCCGCCGGGTACGGCCGGGGCGTCGTGCTGCACGACGTGACCTTCTCCGTGGCGCAGGGGGAGGTGCTCGGGGTCCTCGGTCGCAACGGCATGGGCAAGACGACGCTGATCCGTGTGCTCGCGGGGCTGCTCCGCGCGAGGCAGGGCAGCGTCCACGTGGGCGACGTCGACGTCACCCGGGAGGCGGCGTACGCCCGTGCCGGTCACGGTGTGGCCGTGGTCCCGCAGGGGCGGGGCGTCTTCGCCGAGCTGACGGTCGTGGAGAACCTGCGCCTGGGCCGGATGGCCGCGGGCCGCCGCGCCCGCCCGGGAAGGCTCGATGAGGTGTTCGACCACTTCCCCCGGCTGGCGGAGCGGCGGAAGCAGCGCGCGGGCACGATGAGCGGCGGTGAGCAGCAGATGCTCGCCATCGGCCGTGCCCTGATGGCCGAGCCCCAGCTGCTGCTGCTCGACGAGCCGTCCGACGGCATCATGCCGGTGCTCGTGCAGCAGATCGCGCGGGACATCCGGGCCGTCAACGTCGACGAAGGCCTGACCACCGTCGTCGTGGAGCAGAACGTGCCCATGGTCGCGAGCATGGCCGGTCGCTGCCTCATCCTGGAGAGCGGCCGGATCGTCGCCGAGGGCACGCCGGACGCGCTCGCGCAGGGAGGCGACATCGAGCGGCACCTCGGTGTCTGACCGGGCGCCGCGTCGCCGGGGAGCCGTGGTGACGACCGGCGGCATGATCATCCCTGGCCGACCGGTCGCCGCCGTCCAGGCTCCGCCCCGTTCGGGGGAACGGTGCGCGCGGACGTGCCCGTTCCGTGGCGGGAGGGGATGTGCCTCAGCGCCCTCCATGCCTGGCGGGACAGCACGGAGGAGCCGGTCGGTCAGGCGGGGCGGCCGCGGCCCGCGCGGAGCAGTCGGACCAGCGCGTCGGTCGAGGAGTCGGCGTCGTACTCCGGTGCCTGCTCGGACTGCAGCTTCGGCGCCAGCTGGGCGGCCATCACCTTGCCGAGCTCCACGCCCCACTGGTCGAAGGAGTTGATGTCCCAGAGGACGCCCTGGGTGAACACCCGGTGCTCGTAGGCGGCGACCAGCTGGCCCAGCACGGACGGCGTGAGCTGCGGCGCGACGATCGCGTTCGACGGGCGGTTGCCCGGCATCACCTTGTGCGCGACGACGTCGGCCGCCGTCCCGTCCGCGGCCACCTCCTCGGCGGTCCGGCCGAACGCCAGGGCCCGCGGCTGGGCGAGGAAGTTGGCCAGGAACAGGTCGTGCATGCCGTCCAGGTCCCGGCCGGAGGCCAGGCTGCTGGGCTGGGCGAAGGCGAGGAAGTCGGCCGGCACGAGGACCGTGCCCTGGTGCAGCAGCTGGTAGAACGCGTGCTGGCCGTTCGTGCCCGGCTCACCCCAGACGATCTCGCCGGTGGCGGTGCCGACCGGCGTGCCGTCCCGGTGCACCGACTTGCCGTTGGACTCCATGCACAGCTGCTGCAGGTAGGCGGGGAAGCGGGACAGGTACTGCGAGTACGGGAGGACCGCCTGGGTCTGGGTGCCGAAGAAGCCGATGTACCAGACCGAGATCAGCCCGAGCAGGGCCGGCAGGTTCTCCGCGTAGGGCGCGCTGCGGAAGTGCTCGTCGATCGTGGCGAAGCCGTCGAGCATCTCCCGGTAGTGCGCCGGACCGATCGCGACCATCAGCGACAGGCCGACGGCGGAGGTGAAGGAGTAGCGGCCGCCGACCCAGTCCCAGAAGCCGAACATGTTCTGGGTGTCGATGCCGAAGTCGGCCACCTTGGCCGCGTTGGTCGACACGGCGACGAAGTGCCTCGCGACCGCCGAGTCCTCCCCGCCCAGCCCGTCGACCAGCCAGCGGCGTGCCTCGGTGGCGTTGGTCAGCGTCTCCTGGGTGCTGAACGTCTTGGACGCCACGATGAACAGCGTCGTGGCCGGATCGAGGTCGCGGGTGGCCTCGGCCAGGTCGGTCGGGTCGATGTTGGAGACGAAGCGGAAGTCGAGCGACCGGTCGGTGAAGTCGCGGAGGGCCTGGTGGGCCATCGCCGGGCCGAGGTCGGAGCCGCCGATGCCGATGTTGACCACCGTGCGGATCCGCTCGCCGGTCTGCCCGGTCCACACGCCGCTGCGCACCCGGTCGGCGAAGCCGGCCATCCGGTCGAGCACCTCGTGCACGTCGGCGGCGACGTCCTGACCGTCGACGACCACCCCTGAGGTGCGCGGATCGCGCAGTGCGGTGTGCAGGACGGCGCGGTCCTCGGTGGTGTTGACGTGCTGCCCGGTGAACACCGCCTCGGTCCGCTCGCGCAGGCCGGCGCGCTCGGCCAGGGCGACCAGCAGCCGGACCGTCTCGGGGGTGAGCCGGTTCTTCGAGTAGTCCAGGTACAGGTCACCGGCCTGGACGGTGAGCGCGGTGCCGCGCCCGGGGTCGCCGGCGAACAGGTCCCGCAGGTGCACGCCCCCGATGTGCCGGTGGTGCTCGGCGAGGGCCTGCCACTCGGGGGTCTCGTTGATCGCCATGCCGTCCTCCTGCTCCGCTGTCGTCACCGCCAAACCCTGCCAGGTCGGGGCGCCCCGGGTCAGCCCGGCGGGGAACGGGTACCAGGACGCCGGGTCGGCCATGCTGGACCGGACGCGTCGACGTGCCCCGGGACCGACGACCGAGGAGCTCATCCCACCGTGCCCGGCCCCGACGCGCGGACGGGCTCGACGGCCGCAGGGCTGCGGGGGATCCTCCTCGACCGGCTCGACCGGCTCGACTGGCTCGACCGGCTCGACCGGCTCGAGCGGCGCGCCGCCCGGCATCCCGCCCAGCTGCGCGGCCGTCCCGTGGGCGTGCTCCTCGTCCGTGTCGCCCGCCGCTCCGCCGAGGTGCGGGTGACCGGCCTGGCCGCTGAGATGAGCTGCTACCTGGTGCTGTCGCTGGTGCCCCTCGTCACCGCCCTGGGTGCGAGCCTGGGCCTGCTGGGGGCCGACGCCGTCCGGGAGATGAAGGACCTGCTCACCTCAGGGGTCCAGGCGGTACTCAGCCCGGACCTCGCCGCCGACGTCGTCGTCCCCCTGGTCGAGGAGCCGCTGCGCCAGGAGCAGGTGGGCGTGGCGGTCAGCGGTCTGGCCGGGGCGCTGTGGCTGGGCAGCCGCGTGTTCCGCGCCGCCATGCGGGCGCTCGGCGACGCCTACGGCGTGACGGAACGGCAGCGCCTGCTGGCGCTGTGGAGCCTGTCGCTGGGCTTCACCCTCGCCGCGGTCGTGGTCGTCACCCTCCTGCCGACCCTGCTCGTGGCCGGACCGCTGCTCGGCGGCGGACGCTGGCTGGCCGACCTGATCGGCGCCGGGCGGGCGTTCGAGCAGGTGTGGGCGTTCGGCCGCTGGCCGCTCGTCCTGCTCGTGGGGTGTGGCCTTCCTCGCCTGGCTCTACCGGGCGGGGCCGACCGCGGACACCTCGTGGCGGCAGGTCCTGCCCGGGGCCGTGCGGTCCTCGGTCCTCCTCGTCATGCTGGCGACAGGGTTCCGGTTGTACGTCGACGTCGCCGGACCGCGCGGACCCGACGTGCAGAACGGGTCGGACGCCGTCGGCACGGTCGGCCGGTTCATCGGCACCGCCGTCGCCGCGATGCTCTTCGGCTGGCTGGTCAGCATCGTGGTGCTGCTGGGCGGGGTGTTCAACGCGGAGTGGCAGGCGGCCGGCGCAGCACCGGCCGCGGGGGTCAGCGGCGCTGGCGGTCGCGCACGCAGGACACGTCGTGGTCCAGGTCGTCCTCGACGTACTGGGCCAGCACCACGCGCCCCCCGTCGGTGAGCGGCGGCTCGGCGCAGTTCTGCAGCGCGCCATCCCGCGACAGCGCGCCGGCCAGCCAGCTGTCCAGGTCGTACAGCACGCTGTCGCGCTCGACCGGCCCGACGATGCGGCGCCACTGCTGGCCGGTCGAGTAGACGCCGACCTCCGCGCCGGAATCCTGCAGGTAGGCGGCCGTCCCCTCGAGGGCGGCCCGGTTGCGCTCGAGCGCGGCCGACGACCCGCGCTGCCAGGTGTTCATCGTCTCGACGTCGAGCCACCAGCGGTGCGTCGCGGGGTCGTCGTCGACGCCGGCCGCCCGGGCCGCCGGCTGGAAGAAGGCGTGCACGGTGACCTGGGCGCGGATCCGCCCGTACACCCATGAGCAGGCCATCGTGTTGCCGCCGTCGCAGGTGCCGTAGGGGGTGTCGGTGGCCCGGGGCCAGGTGTCGACCTGGTCCCGGACCTGCCCCGGGTTGGCCGTGTTGACGTACAGCTGCAGCGCCGGCTGGCCGCGGACCACCCCGGTCGAATCGGCCGCCCACTCCAGCTGCTCGACCAGGCAGGGGTTGATCCGGGTGGCCAGCCCGCCGTTGACGCCGACGACCCCGAAGGCCTGCCCGTCGGGCAGGTCGGTGGCGCACTGGGGATGGGAGACGTCGTACCCGACGGAGGGGCGGACCTCGCGACGGGGCCCCTCCGCCGATGCCGCGCCGGGCAGCGCGAGGACCCCGCCGACCACGGCCACGACCGTCACGACGAGGGCCCGCACGGTGCGCCGCATCCTCCCGACTCTACTGCCGCAGGGTGGCCTTCCCGGGGCTCGCGATCCGGACGGGTGACCCCCGGAAGGAGGGGTAGGAGCACGGTGGTGCCGGACCGACGACGATTCCTCATGGCGGGCGCGCTCGCTGCGCTGCTGACCGGGTGTGCGGCCGCGCTGCCCGGTGGCGCGCAGGGGGGACGACGGGATTCCGCCGCGGCGCTGACCGCTCGGCCGGCCGGAACGGGGACCGCGCCGCCGGCCGGGACCGCGCCGCTCGGGCTCGGGGTGTCGAGGGAGCCGCTGCTGCACGTGCCCCCGGGTCTGGACGGGGACGGGGTGGTCCCGCTCCTGGTGGCCCTGCACGGTGCCGGAGGGGACGCCGCGGCGGGGCTGGCCCCGCTGCGCGCCCTCGCCGACGAGCGCGGGCTGCTGCTGCTGGCGCCGTCGTCCCGCGGACCGACCTGGGACGCCGTCCGCGGCGGCTACGGCGCCGACGTCGGTCTGCTCGACCAGGCATTGGACCGGGTGTTCGCGACGGTCCCGGTCGACGGCGACCGGGTGGCCGTCTCCGGCTTCTCGGACGGCGCCTCCTACGCCCTGGGCCTGGGCCTGGCCAACGGTGCCCTCTTCCGCCGGGTCGTGGCGTTCTCGCCGGGCTTCGTCCCCGGCGGCCAGCGGGTGGGTCGGCCGGCCGTCTACGTGGCGCACGGGGACGCCGACCAGGTGCTGCCCGTGGCGCGCACCAGCCGGCGGATCGTGCCGGCGCTCGAGGCCGACGGGTACGACGTCACGTACCGCGAGTTCGCCGGGCCGCACACGGTGCCACCGGAGGTGGCCCGCGAGGCGGTCGACTGGCTGGGCTGGAACGGCCCGCGGTGACCGCCGACGAGCCGCTGCGGGACCTCTCGGTCCGCGGCGCCGGTGCCCGGGAGGTCCTCGCGCTCTTCGACCGGCTGCCGCCGGTCGCGGCCGGGGAGCTGGTCGGCCGCTGGCGCGGCAGCGAGCTGGGGACCGGGCACCGGCTGGACGGGCTGCTGGCGGCCCACGGCTGGTACGGCAAGGAGGTGGTGGACGCCGAGACCGTGCACCCGCTGCTCTTCCCCGACCGGGCCGGGGTCCCGCGCCCGGTCGACCCGGCGCTCGCGCCGCTCGGCCTGCTCCGGGAGCAGCCCTGGCTGGCCGGGACGTGGCCGGCCAGGGTCGCGTTCGCCGCCCTGCGCCCGCTGCTGACCACCCGGCGCCCCACGGCCCGGGTGCGGGAGGTTCGGCACCGCGGCGTGGTGACCGCCGCGGTCGTCTACGACCGGCTGCCGGTCGTGGATGCCTTCCGCCGGGTGGGTGCCGACGAGCTGCTCGGGCTGATGGACCTGCGGGGGATGGCGGAGCCGTTCCCGTTCGTGCTGCGCCGGGCGGTCAGTCCGACGCCGCGTACCAGCGACCCAGCCGGGCGAACCCCTCCGCCAGGCTGACGCTCGGCGCCCAGCCCAACGCCTCGCGCGTGCGCCGCTGGTCGAACCAGTGCGCGGTGGCCAGCTGCTCGGCCAGGAAACGGGTCAGCGGCGGCGTCGAGCGGGCCCCGGTCAGCGCCCATCCGGCGTCGATGGCGGCGCCGGCCAGCCAGGCGGCCCGGAACGGCACCCGCACCGTGGGAGCGGGGACGCCCGCCGCCCGGCACAGCCGGGCCAGTACCTCGCCGACCGGGCGTGGCTCTCCGTTGGTCACCACCAGCGCCTCGCCGTGCACCGGCCCGCAGGCGTCGACGGCTGCGACGAGGGCGGCGGCGGCGTTGTCGACGTAGGTGGTGTCGATGAGCGCGGCGCCCGAGCCGAGCACCGGGAGCCGGCCGGCCCGGGCCCGTTCGACGATCCGGCCGACCAGCTGGGTGTCACCGGGCCCCCACACCAGGTGCGGACGGACGGCGAGCACGGCCAGCCCGGCGGTGTCGGCGGCCAGCGCCTCCTGCTCGGCGACCGCCTTGGAGCGGGAGTAGTTCCCGCGGGCGTGCACCGGGTTCGCCGGCTCTGCGCCCACCCCGCTCAGCGCCACCCCGGCGTGCGCCACCGACGGCGACGAGACGTGCACCAGTCGACCCACCCCGGCGTCCCGGCAGGCGGCGACGACCGAACGGGTGCCCCCGACGTTGGCCCGGACGTACTCCGGCCAGCGGCCGACCACGTCGACCTTCGCGGCCAGGTGGACGACGGCGTCCTGGCCGTGGGCCGCGCGCCGCAGCGCGGACGGGTCGGCGACGTCGCCGAGCACCTCGGCGCAGGGCAGGCCGGCGGGGCGGCGCTGCAGCACCGTGACCTCGTCGCCCCGCTCCAGCAGCGCCGTGGCGGTGGCCCGGCCGAGCATCCCGCTCGCGCCGGTGACCAGCACCCTCACCGGGCCCGCCGGCCCGCCCCGGAGCCGGCCAGCGCGGTGGCGGCCCGGCGGGCGACCTCGGTCCGGTCCACCTTGGAGGCGTGTCGGATGTCGACCGGCAGCCGCGCGGCGACCAAGACCGCGGCGACGTCCACCCCGGCCGCTGCCCGCACGGCGTCGGCGAGCTCCGGATCGGCGACGCCGATGCCGCGCCGGGACCGGCGGGGCGCCGGCCGCGCCGGCACCACCACGACCACCACGACCTGCACGCCGACCGGACCGACACCGACCACCGCGGCGGCCGACACGGCCGCCAGCTCCTCGACCCGCTGCTCGACGCCGACCGGGGTGACCACCCCGCCGGCGGTGGTGACCACGTGCGGGAGGCGCCCCTCGATCCACAACCGGCCGGCGTCGTCGAGGTGCCCGACGTCGCCGGTGCGATGCCAGCCGGGATCGCGGGAGGCGGCCCGCTCGGTGGCCCACAGCGCGTCGTAGCGGTCCTTGACGTGCGGGCCGCGCACGCACACCTCGCCGGTGCGTCCCGGCTCGCCGGTGAGCGGCCCGTCGGCTGCGCCGGTGGGCGACAGCGGGCTGAGCCGGACCTCCACCCCGGGCAACGGCCGCCCCACGCACACGCCGTCACCGGGACCGGCCGCCGCGACCTCGTCGGCCGACACGTCGGTGACCGGCAGCGCCTCGGTCATGCCGTAGGGGGTGTGCGCCTCCGCCGAGGGCAGCACCGTGCGCACCGACTCGAGCAGCGCTGCGGGCACGGGGGCGCCGGCCGACATGAGCAGCCGGACCCCGGACAGCGCGGCCCGCTGTGCGGCGGTCAGCTCCCCACCGGTGGCCGCGACCCGGCGCAGTGCGGCCGGGGAGGCGAACACGACCGTCGCGTCGATCGCGGTCACGGCCTCGGCCAGGTCGGCTGCCCGCAGCGTGCCCGGCCGGGTGACATCGACGTCGGGCACTGCCGAGCCGATCCCGAGCGCCGGCCCGAGCAGCGCGAACGGCGCGAACGCGGCCACGAACCGGTCCTCCGGGCCGAGTGAGTACGTGCGGCGGACCAGGTCGAACTGGGCCAGCGCCTGCCGCTGGGTGTAGACCACGCCCTTGGCCGGTCCGGTGGCTCCGGAGGTGAAGAGCACGGCGCAGTCGGCGTGCAGCGGCATCTCCGGCGGCGCTGGGGAGGTGCGGCCGAGCTCGGCCAGCCCGGCCAGGTCGTGCGCCGCGCCGAGCGCGCGGCGGGCGGCGCGGCCGGGCCTGG
>JAOPWO010000088.1 GCA_025965635.1 Modestobacter sp.
CGCGCGGCCGCCGCCCGCCGGCGCGCCCAGGCGATCGCCGAGGGGCTGGGTGTGCTGGCCGCCGAGCTGCGCGCCGGTCGGTCGGTCGAGGACGCGGCCGGCGCGGCCGTCGCCGGCTGCCCGGACGACGTGGCCGGAGCCGCGCTGGGAAGGGTGCTGCGGCTCGGGGTGGCCCCACCGGCTCCGCCGACCGCCGGGGTCCCTGCCGATGTGGCGGAGGTCCTCGGCCGGGTCGCGGTGGCGGTGCGGCTCAGTGCCCGGACGGGGTGCTCGCTGGCCGGTGTCGCCGCGGCGGTGGAGGACGACCTGCGGGCCCGGGACCGGGCCGAGACCGAGTTGCGGGCGGCAGTCGCCGGACCGCGGGCGAGCGCCGCCGTGCTGGCGGGGTTGCCGGTGCTCGGGCTGTTGATGGGCAGCGGGGTGGGAGCGGACCCGTGGCGGGTGCTGACCACCACCGGCACCGGCAGTGTCCTGCTGGTCGTCGGGGTCGGCCTCGAGCTGGCCGGCGTGGCCTGGTCGACGCGGCTCGTGCGGCGCGCGGTGTCGCGGTGAGGCCGGGCGGGCCGGCGCTCGCCCTGCTGGCCCTGGGTGCCGCGCTGCTGCTGTGGCAGCCGCCCGGGTCGGCTCGGCGGTCCCGGGTGCGGATGCTGGTGCCCGCGCCGGACCGCGGCGACGTGCCGCCGGGCGTGCCCAGCTGGAGACGGTCGATGCCGTGGTCCCGGCTGAGCGGCCGTGGTGGCGGCCTCCCGGGTCCGGTCCGCCGCCGGGTGGAGGCCGCTGTTGCCGGAGCCGCGGTCGTCGTGCTGCTGGGCGGAGGCACCGGCGGGGCGGTGGCCGGGCTCGCGGTGGCGGTCGCGGTCGAGCGGCTCCTCCGCCGCAGCGGAGGCCCCGCGACGGACGACGGCGCACGCGACCTGCCGGTGGCCTGCGACCTGCTGGCCGTCTGCCTGGCCGCCGGCACCCCGCTCGGATCGGCGGTCGCCGCGGTCGCCACGTCGGTGCCCGGCCCGCTCGGCGACGAGCTCGGCCACGTGGGCGCGCTCTACCGGCTGGGCGCTGCGCCTCGCCAGGCGTGGGCGGGCGTGCCACCGGCCATCGCCCCGTTGGCCCGGGTGCTGGTCCGAGCGGGGGAGTCCGGCTCGTCGGTGGTGCCGGCGCTCCAGCGGCTGGCGGGCGACCTGCGCACCACCCAGCGGGCGGCGGTGGAGGTGGCGGTGCGCCGGGCCGGGGTGTGGGTGCTCGCTCCGCTCGGTGCCTGCTTCCTGCCGGCCTTCCTGTGTCTGGGCGTCGTCCCGATGGTGCTGGGCATCGCCGCGGACGTCTTCGGATGACCGGGCCCGCCGGTCAGCACGGGCGCCCGGCCCGCGCTGACCGGGATCCCCAACCGGACCCCCCGTCCACAGGTCGCACGCAGCGCTGGGCCGGATCGGCCGCCCGCCGCACGCTCGGGAGCGAGGGGCCGACGGTGGCCCCCGGAGGAGGAGACATGCCGAACACGGACAGCACGGAACGACGACAGGCGGCGCAGCCCGGGCCGGAGGGGGCACCGTCCGCGACGCCGGCGGGTGGGCCGCCCGCTCCAGGGGGACCGCTCGCCCTCCGGTGGGCGCGGCTGCGGGAGTCCGGAGAGGCAGGGATGAGCACGGCCGAGTACGCCGTCGGCACGGTCGCGGCCTGCGCATTCGCTGCTGTGCTCTACCAGGTGGTCACCGGCGGCTCCGTGGTCGCAGCCCTCGGTGACCTGGTCGAGTCCGCCCTGTCGACCCTGTCCTGACCGGTGCCACCGCGCCGCCGCGACAACGAGGCCGGGATGGTCACCGCTGAGACAGCGGTCGTGCTTCCGGTGCTCCTGCTCGTGCTCGCCGCAGCGGTGGCGGCGGTGGTCGTCGTCGGCGCCCAGTTGCGCTGCGTGGACGCCGCCCGTGAAGGCGCCCGGGCGGCGGCCCGCGGCGAACCGGTCGCCGTGGTCGTCGACCTGGCCGGCCGGGCCGCACCCGTTGGTGCCCGGGTCGAGGTCTCCACCACCGGGACGACGGTCCAGGTCACGGTCACCGCGGCCCTGCAGCCCCTGGGGCCGGTGCCCTTCCGGGTACCGGTGACCGCGACGGCGACCGGCGTGCGTGAGCCGGGCGCCGACCCGGCGGCGGCCCCGTGATCCGACGGCCGCCCTCCCGGCGGTGGGACGAAGAGGCAGAGCGGGGATCGGCGACGGTGTGGGTGGTCGCCCTGGCCGGCTTGCTCGCCGCGGTCGGGATGGCCGTCGTGCTCGTCGGTGCCGCGGTGGTGGGACGCCACCGGGCGAACGCGGCGGCCGACCTCGCAGCGCTGGCCGGCGCCGGCCGGGCCGTGCTGGGTGACCCCACGGCCTGCGAGGGCGCCGCGACGGTGGCGACCGCCAACGGTGCCGCCCTGGTCAGCTGCGGGGTATCGGCCGGGGCGGTCGTCGAGGTCCACGTCCGGGTACCGGTCGACCTGGGGCCGCTGGGCGTCGTCGATGCCCGTGGCCGGGCGCGGGCCGGTCCTGCTCCGCCGGACCTGACGGCAGGGCCGGACCTGGAGGAGGGGCCTGGCCCGGGAGCGGGGCCCGGCACCGCGGCGACCTGGTCAGAACACCAGGTCGTCGGCGGGGTCATCGGCGGAGTGGCCGCCCGGGGCAGTGCCCGCCGGGCCGTCGTCGGCCGCGTGCCGGTGACCGAGCGGCCGGTCGGTCACCGGTGCCGGCTGCCGGCCGCTGCGGTGCTCTCCGCGCCGGCTCAGCGTCCGCGCGGACGCCGAACGCGCCGGTGGCTCCTCCGCCCCCACCGCGGCTGGGGAGCCGGGTGCGTCGTCCGGTGCGTCCTCGTCGAGGTCGGCCGCCAGGTCCCGGCCACCGCCGGTCTGTCCGTCGAGCTCTCGCGTCGAGGCCGCGGCCAGCTCGTCGAGGACCACGTCGAGCAGCCGGACCGCGCCGGCCTTGTCCAACGGTTCGTTGCCGTTGCCGCACTTGGGCGACTGCACGCACGACGGGCAACCGGCTTCGCACTCGCAGCTGGCGACCGTGGCCCGGGTGGCCTGCAGCCACGGGCGCAGCACGGCGTAGCCCCGCTCGGCGAAGCCGGCTCCGCCGGGGTGCCCGTCGTAGACGACCACGGTGGCCATCCCGGTGTCCGGGTGCAGCGCCGTGGAGACGCCGCCCAGGTCCCACCGGTCGCAGGTGGCCAGCAACGGCAGCAGACCGATCGCGGCGTGCTCGGCCGCGTGCAGGGCGCCGGGCAGGTCCGCCTCGGCCAGCTCGGCGCGGGTGATCGCCCGCTCGGCGAAGGTCAGCCATACCGCCCGGGTGCGCAGCTGCCGGGAGGGCAGGTCCAGCGGGAACTCGGCGAGCACCTCACCGGTGCCCAGCCGGCGCCGCTGGTAGGCCACCACCTGGTTGGTCACGTCGACCACGCCGGTGTTTGCGGTGACCGGACCCAGTGCTCGGGTCCGGTCGACCGAGACGATGGCGTAGTCCGTCACGTCGCGCGACACCGTCGTCCACTCCGGGTTCTCCCGGTGGACGACCGCGCATGCGTCGTCGACGTCGAACTCGTCGACGACGTAGCTCT
>JAOPWO010000312.1 GCA_025965635.1 Modestobacter sp.
GCTCGGCGGTCAGCAGGTCGACCGGGGCGAAGACCGGCAGCACGTCGGCCAGTCGCCGGGCCTGCGTGCGGCCGGCCCGGTCCAGCGGGCGCAGCGCGTCGGGACCGTCGAAGTCCGAGCGGTCGCCGGCGCTGGCGTGCCGCACGAGCAGCACCGCGGGGGCCCGGGGGACGTCGGTGCGGACGAGGTCGTCGAGCACCGCCCGGTCGTGGTCGTGCGTCACCCGGCGGGTGGCCTCGGGAACAGGCAGCCAGCACAGCTCGTCGACCTCGTCGTTCGGGGCGAAGGCCCCGCCGACCGCCTCCATCAGCCAGTAGTCGACCACCTTGTCCGCCGGGCGCCCGTC
The DNA here is from genome assembly GCA_025965635.1 of Modestobacter sp. Lineage (GTDB taxonomy): Bacteria > Actinomycetota > Actinomycetes > Mycobacteriales > Geodermatophilaceae > Modestobacter. Next base: position 347 of record JAOPWO010000312.1, read on the forward strand.
CCGGGCGCGGACGGGGTAGCGGGTCCGCACGCTGCGCCGCCCGACGACGACGCCCAGGCCGGTCTCCTCGCGCACCTCGCGCACCGCCGTCTCCAGCAGGTGCTCACCGGGATCGGGCTTGCCCTTGGGCAGCGACCAGTCGTCGTACTTCGGCCGGTGCACCAGGGCTGTCTCCACGGTCCCGTCGGTTGCGGTGCGCCACAGCGCTCCACCGGCGGCGCGCACCACAGGTGGCCGGTCAGCCAGCGTGCTCACCCCGGGCGGCGAGCAGCTCGGCCTGGTGGTTCCGCTCCCCGGTCCGGGCCCAGCTGCCGTCGGGGCTCAGGTGCCAGCTGCGGACGTCGTCGGCCAGGGTCAGGTCGAACACCCGTTGCAGCTCCCGCTGCACGACCGGGTCGTTGACCCGCAGCAGCACCTCGACCCGGCGGTCCAGGTTGCGGTGCATGAGGTCGGAGCTGCCGATCCACCACTCCGGCGTCCCGGCGTTGAGGAAGGACATGGCGCGCGAGTGCTCCAGGAACCGGCCGACGATCGAGCGGACATGCACGTTCTCGCTGAGCCCCGGCACCCCCGGGCGCAGCGCGCAGATGCCCCGGATGACCAGCTCCACCCGGACGCCGGCGCCCGAGGCCTCGTAGAGCGCGTCGATGATCTGTTCGTCGACCAGCGAGTTCACCTTGATCCGGATGCCGGCCGGTCTGCCCTCGGCGGCGTTGCGCGCCTCCCGCCGGATCTTCTCCACCAGCCCGGCCCGCACCCCGTGGGGAGCCACCAGCAGCGACCGGTAGGTGGTCTGCCGGGAGTAGCCGGTGAGGGTGTTGAACAGGTCGGTGAGGTCGGCGCCGACCCGCGGGTCGGCGGTGAGGATGCCGAGGTCCTCGTAGATCCGGGCGGTCTTCGGGTTGTAGTTGCCCGTGCCGATGTGGCAGTACCGGCGGAGCACGCCGTTCTCCCGGCGGACCACGAGCGCGGTCTTGCAGTGCGTCTTGAGCCCCACCAGGCCGTAGACGACGTGACAGCCGGCCCGCTCCAACGAGCGGGCCCAGCTGATGTTGGCCTCCTCGTCGAACCGGGCCTTGATCTCGACCAGGACCACGACCTGCTTGCCCGCCTCGGCGGCCTCGATCAGCGCCTCCACGATGGGGGAGTCACCGGAGGTGCGGTACAGGGTCTGCTTGATCGCCAGCACGTTCGGGTCCGCGGCGGCCTGCTCGATGAAGCGCTGCACGCTGGTGGCGAACGAGTCGTAGGGGTGGTGCAGCAGCACGTCGCCCTCGCGGAGGGTGGCGAACACGCTCTTGGGTGTCTCGCCGTCGCTCAGCCGCGGATGGGTGGCCGGCACGAACGGGTCGTCCTTCAGCTCCGGGCGGTCCAGGTCGTAGAGCGCCATCAGCGCGCCCAGGTCGAGCAGGCCGGGGACGTGGACGACGTCGGCCGGGCCGATCTCCAGCTCGTGCACCAGGACGTCGAGGATCTGCGGGTCCATCGACTCGGTGACCTCGAGCCGGACCGCCGGGCCGAAGCGGCGGCGGGCGAGCTCGCGCTCCAGGGCCTGCAGCAGGTCCTCGTCGCGGTCCTCCTCCCCCTCCACGTCGGCGTTCCGGGTGACCCGGAACAGGTGGTGGTCGAGCACGTCCAGGCCGGGGAACAGCTGCTGCAGGTGGGCGGAGATGAGGTCCTCGAGGGGCAGGAACACCGCATCGTGATCCCTGTCCAGCGCCCCGACCGCCCCCACCGGGATGAACCGCGGCACGTTGTTGGGCACCTTCAGCCGCGCGAAGCGCGGGCCTCCGGTCTCGGGGTCACGCACCGAGACGGCGAGGTTCAGGGACAGGCCGCTGATGTAGGGGAAGGGGTGCGCCGGGTCGACCGCCAGCGGGGTGAGCACCGGGAAGACCTGGTCGCGGAAGTACTCCCGCAGCCGCATGGCGTCGGCGTCGGCGAGGTCGTCCCAGTGCACGATCCGGATGCCCTCGGACTCCAGCCGCGGTCCGACGTCGTTGTTGAACACGCTGGCGTGCCGGTGGACCAGGTCCTGGGTGCGCTCGGTGACCCGGGCCAGCTGCTCGCGGATGGTCAGCCCGTCGGGGGAGCGCACCGTCAGGCCGGTCTTCTGCCGCCGCTTGAGGCCGGCGATCCGGACCATGAAGAACTCGTCGAGGTTGCTGGCGAAGATGGCCAGGAACTTCACCCGCTCCAGCAGCGGGGCGTC
>JAOPWO010000096.1 GCA_025965635.1 Modestobacter sp.
CGACCAGCACCGTGCGGACGCGGCCGGTGAACGGCGCCCGCACCGCGGTCTCCATCTTCATGCTCTCCAGCACGGCGACCGTCTGGCCGGCCTCGACCTCCTGCCCGGCCTGGACACGGACGGCGACGACGACCGACGGGGCAGGGGCGCGGATCAGGCCGCCCGCGTCGCGGGTGACCCGGTGGGACACGCCGTCGACCTCGACCAGGTGTGAGCCGGCAGCCGTCACCGCGACGACGGAGAAGCGCCGGCCGTCGACCGTGAGCCGGCTCTCCAGGGGGCTGAGCCGGTCGACGTCCACGTCGACGGACCGGCCGTCCAGCTCCACGCGGTACCGGTCGAGGCTGACCTTGGCGGCAGCCAGGCGGTAGACCTGCCCCCGGTGACCCAGCTCGATCGCGCGTCCCACCTCGTGCGGGGCGCGCGGACGCCCGCCGCGGGCGGACGCCAGGAACGCCACGCGTTCCCGGGCCTCCTCGGCGTCGGAGACGTCGACGGCCACCTGGAGGAGTGCCACGAAGCCGTTGCGCGTGCTCTCCGCCTGGCCGGTGCCCGTGCGGTCCAGCCAGCCGGTGTCCGCTGTGCCCGCCACGATCTCCGGCCGGTCCAGCAGGTCGAGCAGGAAGGATTTGGTGGTCGTCCCCCCGTGCAGCACGACAGTGGTCTCGCGCAGCGCACAGCGCAGGCGGGCGAGTGCCTCGGGACGGTCCCGGCCCCAGGCGATGACCTTGGCCACCATCGAGTCGTAGGCCGGGGGGATGACGTCCCCGACGGTCATCCCGGTGTCCACGCGGACGCCCGGACCGCTGGGCAGGCGCATGAGCGCGACCCGCCCGGGTGCCGGGGCGAACCCCTGCTCGGCGTCCTCGGCGTTGAGCCGCGCCTCCACGGCGTGCCCGGACTCCGGTGGCGGGTCCCCGATCAGCCGGCCGCCGGCGGCGATGTGCAACTGCAGCTTCACGATGTCGAGCCCGGTGGTCGCCTCGGTCACCGGATGCTCCACCTGCAGCCGGGTGTTGACCTCCAGGAACGTGAACAGCTGCTCGGTGGGCTGGTACAGGAACTCCACCGTGCCGGCTCCGACGTACCCCGCGGCCCGCACCAGCGCGATCGAGGACCCACGCAACGCGGTGTCCTGCTCGCGGCTCAGGACCGGTGAACTGGACTCCTCGAGCACCTTCTGGTTCCGCCGCTGCACGGAGCAGTCGCGTACCCCGGGCGCCCAGACCGTTCCGTACCGGTCGGCGATCACCTGGACCTCGACGTGCCGGCCGCCCTCGATCAGGCGCTCCATGAAGACGATGGGGTCGCCGAACGTCCGCGCCGCCTCGGCCTGGGTCCGGATGAGCGCGTCGTCCAGCTCTCCCGCGCTGCGGACCACCCGGATACCCCGACCGCCGCCCCCGCTCCTGGACTTGACGATGAGCGGGTAGCCGATGACGGCGGCGTGCCGGTGGGCGTCCCCGGGGGTCTCGACCGGGCCGCTGCTCCACGGCGCGACGGGCACACCGGTCTGCTCGGCGAGGACCTTGGCCTCGATCTTGGCGCCCAGCAGCCGCATGGCCTCCGGTGGCGGCCCGATGAAGGTCACGCCGAGGTCGGCGCACAGCTCGGCGAAGGTGGGGTCCTCCGCGACGAACCCCCAGCCCACCCAGGCTGCGTCGGCCCGGCTCGCCTGGAGCGCACGGCCGAGTTCTCCGTGGTCCAGGTACGGGCTGCCCGCACCTGTCTCGTGCAGCACCACCGCCTCGTCGGCAGCACGCACGAACGACGCCCGGCGCTCGGACTCGGTGTGCAGCGCGATGACACGGGTCGTCGTCCCGTGCTCGGCATTGAGCTCGCGCACGGCGCGGATGAGCCGCAGGGCGGGTTCGCCCCGGTTGACCACTGCGATGCGGTTGAACACCCGGGTACGCCTCCCCCGTCGATGGACCGATCAGGTCGTCGGCGCGAGGCCGACCGCGCACCGCCGAAGCGGACCCACATGCCGGACCCGGCACCTACGCACCGGCACCGGCCCGGTGAGGGGACTTCATCGTTCCGTATGCACGGCTTTGCGCACCGGCGCAGCATGACGCGAGTTCTGCGGTGCCGTCAACGCAGGACGGTTGTCCGCGACCGTCGCGGTCCGGGGCCGGCGCGCGTCGGATCGGACCGCGGTCGGTGTCGCCGGGACCGGGCTGTGCCGCGCACCGGCACCACCCATGTGGACAGCCGTGCCGAGGTGGCCGTCGTGGCTGGAGAAGTGACTCCGGCGGCCTCGAGGCACTGCGGGACGATGCCGCACTGCGCGCGCTCGGCGTCGTGATCGCCGACCTCACCCGCACGCTCGACCGGTGCATGGCCCGGGACACCACACCCGCGCCCTCCGGAGACCCACCTGGCCGTCCTCCGCCTCGCGCGGGCCTGCCGCGCTCCGCCGCGCCGTCTCCCGAGGTCCCGGCAGGGCCGGGCCGGGCCACCTGGAACGGACAGCTGTGCTCGACAGACCTGTCCCGCCCGCTGTCCTCCACCCCTGCGCACCACCGTCCGGACCCCGGGCCAACCCCTGGCTGACGCCGGTGTCCCCTGCCAGGCACCTGGCCAGGCGGCGATCGCACCGCCCCGGATGCTCACCGACGGTCCGGCACCCGGGACTCCTCGCCGAGGCGGTGGACCGTGCTCAGGCCGTGGCACTCCGGACGGGACCCGGTGAGGGCCACGATCGCGTCCCGGGGGATGTCCACGTCGACGTGGCGCAGGTGGTGCTCGCGGGCGCCAGGCACCCGCACGACCGCATCACGCCCGTGCGTGGGAGGTTCCCCCAACGGGTCGGTCACCCCATCGATCCGGACCGGGTCAGCGCGGGTCGACCGGGGTCGGCACCAGCCCGCGGCGCTCGATGGCGGCGCCCGCGTCCAGCAGGGTGTCCTCGCGGAACCGCCCACCGACGAGCTGCACGCTGATCGGCAGCCCGTCGTCCAGCTGGACCGGCACCGTCAGGCCCGGCGCGCCGAGGCAGGCGACCGACATCATCGGCCACTGCGCGGTGATCACCTCGGCCGTCCGCTCGTCGGTCCGGACGTCGGCGTCGATCTCGAAGGTGCGCTCTGCGGACACCGGGGTGAGCAGCACCGGAGTGGTCTGCAGGGCAGCCTGCAGCTGGCGCACCAGCGTGCTCCGGCGTGCATGGCCCCGCACGTAGTCGTCGAAGCCGACGTCGCCGAAGGTGTTCCGGACGAAGGCGAACTGCGTCTCGGCCGAGCGGCGGATGCCGGGGTCGCCGTGCTCCTCGATGGCCGGCAGCATGTGCAGGAACTCCACGCCCTGGACGAGCTGCCACCACAGTCGCCAGGCGTCGGCCAGCAACGGCAGCTCGACCTCACCCACCGCGTACCCGGCGTCGGTGAGCCGGGAGGCGGCCTCGGTGAGCGCGGCGTCGACGGCCGGGGCGTTACCGACCACACCGACGTCCCGGACCAGACCGACGCGGATCGGGCCGGGCAGCGCCGCACCCCGTAGTGGTGCCGGCACGCACAGGGGGTCGGTCGGGTCGTAGGCGGCCATGGCCTCCAGGCCCAGCCGCACGTCCGCGACGCTGCGACCCAGCAGGCCCTGCACCAGCATCAACTGCACGCCGAGCATGACGTCACCCCCCGGAGGGCCGAACAGCGACGGCACCCGGCCGACGGTGGGTCGCAGGCCCACCACCCCGCAGGCCGCGGCGGGATAGCGGACCGAACCCCCGATGTCGTTGCCCTGCGCCAGCGCACCCATGCCCGTGGCCACCGCGGCGGCGGCGCCGCCGCTGGACCCTCCGGGCGTGCGGCCGGCGGCCCAGGGGTTGTACGTGCGCCCGTGCAGCACGTTGTCGGTGAACCAGCGGATGGAGAACGCCGGGGTGTTGGTGCGGCCCAGGAACACGGCGCCGGCGCGGCGCCAGTTGGCCAGCTGCGGTGCATCGGTGGTGGCGATGGCACCGGCGAAGGCCTCGACGCCGTCGGTCGTGGCGTAGCCGATCAGGTCACTGTTCACCTTGGAGGTGACCGGGACGCCGTGCAGCGGACCGAGCGGCTCGCCCGCCGCCACCGCGCGGTCGGCGGACTCTGCGGCCTGGATCACCTCGTCCGGGCGCACCTCCACCACCGCGTTCACCGAGCGGTTGACCGTCTCGACCCGGGCGAGCGCGGACTCGGCCGCCTCGCGGGCGGAGATCCGCCGCTCCCGGATGCCGGCCGCGAGATCGGCTGCGTCCCAGGTCCACAACTCGTCGCTCATGGGGCCTCCGGTTGACGGGTGGCTCGTCAGCTGACGACGAGCAGGTCGGTCAGCGCGCCGGAAGCCGGGTCGAGGCCGTCCACGGGGTGGTCGAACACCACCCGGCCCCTGAGCATCCCGACGATGCGGTCGCAGTAGCGCAGGGGCAGGTCGGGGCTCTGCTCGACGAGCAGGACGGTGACGCCCGTCGCAGCCAGCTGCCGGAGCGCCTCCAGTGCCGCCTGCGCCAGCGAGGGTTGCAACCCCTGCGAGAACTCGTCGATGGCGATGAGCCGCTCCCCGGCGAGGATCGCGCGGGCGATGCCGACCTGCTGCTTCTGCCCGCCGGACAGCGTCCCGGCGGCCTGGTCGGCACGCTCGGTCAACAGCGGGAACAGGTCCAGCGGGTCGACCGGCGGCGTGTACCCGCGGCGGCGGGCCAGCCGCAGGTTCTGCTCGACGGTCAGCGTGCGGAAGACGCCGCGGTCGTCGGGCATGAACGACAGGCCGGCACGGGCCATCTTCTCCGGTCGGCCGACCTCCAGCGGGGTCCCGTCCAGGCGCAGGCTCCCGCTGAAGGTCGGGCACAGTCCGAACACGCTCTTGAGCAGCGTGGTCTTGCCGACTCCGTTGCGGCCCAGGACCGCGACCATCTGCCCGCCGGGCAGGGTCAGGTCCACGCCGTCGACGACCCGGGTGTCCTTGTACCCCGCCGTCCAGCCGGTGATCTCCAGCATCACACCGCTCCCAGGTAGGCGCTGCGGACCTCGTCATGCCGGGCTACCTCGTCCATCGAGCCGTCGACCAGCACCCGGCCGTTGGCCAGGACGACGACGCGGTCGGCGAGCTCGCGGACGATCTCCATGTCGTGCTCGACGGCGACCAGCGTGCAGCCGGCCTCCTCGGCGACCGCCCGGAGCGTGCGCGCCAGCCGGATGGAGTCCTCGTGCGACAGTCCGGCAGCCGGCTCGTCGAGCAGGACGACGTCGGGACCGCCGGCCAGGACGACCGCGAGCTCCAGCGCGCGCCGATCAGCCAGCGGCAGATCCTGCGCGCGCAACGAGTCCTGGGACTCGAACCGGCGCAGCTCCGCCGGCAACTCGATCACCCGACGGGCCTCGGCGACGGCCAGCAGCAGGTTCTGCCGGGGCGTCAGCTCCAGGAACACGCTCGGGATCTGGAAGAGCCGTCCCAGACCCAGCCGGGTCCGGCGATGCGGCGCCCAGGCCGTCACGTCGTGACCGAGCAACCGGATTCGACCCTCGTCCGCTGCCAGGTCCCCACCGACGATGCTCAGCAGCGTCGTCTTGCCGGCGCCGTTGGGCCCGATGAGGCAGAGCACCTGGCCGGTCGGGACGTCGAGGTCGACGCCCTGGATGACCGGCACCGCGCCGAAGCCCTTGACCACACCCACCAGCTCGACCGCCTTCCCGGCCGGCCCCGCCCCGTCGCGCGGACTGCTGCCGCTGCGCGGCCTGCGCCGGGTCTCGAGGGCTGCGCCTTGCGCCGCCTGCTCGGCGAGCGGACGCCGGACCAGCGCCAGCACACCGCCGACCAGCCCCGTCGGGAAGAACCGCACGACCAGGATGAAGGCCACGCCCAGGATGAGCAGGTACCAGCTGCCGATGGCATCACCGAGGTACTGCTGCCCGATGGTGACCAGCGCCGCGCCGATGAAGGCACCGGCGATCGTCCCCCGCCCCCCGACGGCCAACCAGACCAGCACCTGCGTGGACATGAGGATCCCGGCGCTGGAAGGCGAGATCAGGCTGATGACCGGCGCCGCGACCGCACCGGCGGTCGCAGCGACCGCGGCGCTGAGCACGAACGCCAGCGTCTTGGTCTGCTGCGGGTCGATGCCCAGGTGGGCGGCGCGGCTCTCGTTGACCCGCACAGCGAGGAAGCGCCGGCCCAGGGCGCCGCGGAGCACGACCAACCAGACCAGCACGACGACCACCACGACGGCCGCGGCGGTGCGGTAGTAGTCCGCCACCACGCCACTGCCCGGGACGAACAACCCGTTGCCGCCGTTGGTGAGGCCGAGCAGCGATCGGGCGGCCTGTTCGGCGATCAGCGTGAGCGCCACGGTCAGCACCGCCATCGTGGAGGCCTGGGCCTTCGGGCCCAGACCTGCCCGGCCGACCAGCCAGGCGACCAGCACGGCGGCGGCCACCGCCCCGGCGGCCACCGGCAGCACGGGGAGATCGCGGTCGACGGCGATGGCCACGCCGTAGGCGCCGAGGCCGAAGAAGGCCGCGTGCCCGATGCTGACCACCCCGGCCCGGCCCCACGCCAGGTCCAGTCCGAAGGCGAACAGCCCGTAGGCCAGTGCGAGGGTCAGCAGTCCCAGCGGGTACGGCAGCAGGACGAAGGGCGCGACCGCCAGGCCGACGCAGGTGATCGCCACGGCCACCACATGACGCCGGCCCACCCGGCGACTCCGCACCGGGACCGTCATCGGCACTCCGTCGGGTCCTCGACCACGCCGAGGTTCTCGACCGGGACGTACTTGCCGCCCGCCTCGACCCGGACCAGCTGCATGTCGGTCTGGAACCGGTGGTTCTCCGTGAAGGAGGTCTCACCGAAGATGCCGTCGGTGGTGGTCGTCGACAGGGCGTCCATCACCGCAGCGGTCTCGGTGGTGCCGGCCGCCTCCACCGCCGCAGCGATGAACTTGAGCCCCTCGTAGGCGTTGGCGGCGACGCCCGGGATCGGGGCGTCCCAGTCGTAGGCCTCGCGGAAGGCGGCGACGAACTTCTCGTTGGCCTCGCCCGGCAACGCGTCGGAGTAGCGGGTGACCAGTTCGCGGCCGTCGGTCACCCCGCCCATGGCCGGGTAGTAGTCCTGGATCAGGCTGATCCCGGTGATGTCGCTGGTGGCGAGCAGACCGAACTCGTCGGCCTGCCGGACGAAGGAGACGGCGTCACCGCCCACGACGGCCGAGAGGGTCCAGTCGGGTGCCGCGGAGGACAGTTTACCGATCACCGGCTGCCAGTCCGCGGTGCCGAGCGGGGCGTACTCCTCCGCGACGACCTCACCGCCGGCGCCCTCGATCAGCTCCCGGGCCAGGCCGTTGAAGCCGCGCGGGAAACTGTAGTCGCTGCCGACCAGCGCCACCCGCGTGCCCTTCGTCTCGAGCATGTGCGGGACCAGCTCGGTGAGGATCATCGGATCGGTCTCACCGAACGCCCAGACGTAGGGGGTGCAGATCCCCGCCGTGCCCATCTCGGCGGTGGAGAAGGGGACCTCGGCCTCGGTCGCCACCTTCCCGACGGCCAGGCTCGTGTCGCCGGTGATCGTGCCGAACAGGTAGTCGACCTGGTTCTCGGTGATGAGCCGGTTCGCCGACTGGGCAGCGATCGCCGGATCGGCCTTGTCGTCCAGGAAGTCGACCTCGATGTCCTGGCCGAGCACTCCGCCGTCGGCGTTGATCTCCTTCAGCGCAAGGTCGAACCCCATCTTCATGGCCTCGCCCTCGCTGGCGACCGGGCCGGTGATCGGTGCCATCAGCCCGATCGAGAGCGGGTCTGCAGCACCGCCACCGTTGCCGCCGCCGGTGTCGCCGCCCACGGAACCGCCGCAGGCGGTGAGGGTCAGGGCGAGCGTCGCCCCCGCGGCAAGTCCGGCCCGGCGCCCTCGCGTTCCGCGGGTCATGCCGGTCGCCTTGCGAGAAGTGCTGTTGTCCACTGTGGTCTCTTCCAGTCGAGGCCTTGCGGCCGGATGGCGATCAGGACGATCAGTGCGGCGTAGAAGAGGAGCGTCGCCGTGGTCTCGCTGAACAGACCCCGGAGCGAGTTGCTGAGCAGGGCCACCACGAACGCGCCGAACAGCGGGCCGGCCAGCGATCCGGGCCGACCGACGAGCACCGCGAAGAAGGCGGGGGCGAGGAAGGCCACGCCCAGGTGCGGCGTGAGCCCCAGCATCGGAGCCTGCAAGGCGCCGGCCAGGACGGCGAGGACGGTGCCGAACACGAACGTCGCCATGATCATGGGCCGCGGCGGGATCCCCAGCAGGGACGCCATCTCCCGGTTGTCGATCGTGGCCCGCAGCCGCATGCCGAAGTCGGTCCGGTAGACCACGAACAGGATCGCCACGACCACCACCAGCGAGACCGTCGTGGCCACCAGCCGGTAGGTGGGGTACTGGACGCCCAGCACCGAGATGGAGCCGGTGACCGGGGAGGCGACGGAGGCGGGCGTGGAACCGAAGACCGCGTCCGCCGTCTGCCGGAGGACGATGCCGACCCCCCACATCGCCAGCAGGGTGGCCAGGAAGCCCTGCACGTAGAGCGGCCGCAACAGCAGTTTCTCGATCGCCCAGGCCAGCGCGCCGCCGAGGACCAGCGCGATCAGCACCCGCGGCACGAAGGGGACGGCTTCCAGGCCGTACATGACGAACGCGCCGGCCATGACGAAATCGCCGAACGCGACGTTGACCACGCCGAGCTGCCCGAAGATCAGGCCCATGCCCAGCGCCAGCAGCGCGTAGAAGCCGAACAGCGTCAGGACCGCCAGCGCGAAGGAGACGACCGCCTCCATCAGGCGTCACCCGGACCTGACAACAGGTGGCACGCACGTGTCGCCCCCATCGGGCCGTTGCCCACCACTGTCAGCGCCATGGCGGGAACGTAAGACAGACCCTTTGCAGACCACAATCGCGGATGTAGCATATTTCGCTGTGCGGAATGAGCGACCGGCTCCACCCATCGACGCGGTGGACCGCGCCCTTCGACTGCTGGTCCTGCTGCGCCAGCAGGGTCGGATCAGCGTCACCGCCACCGCCAGACACCTGGACGTCGCGCCGTCGACTGCGCACCGGCTGCTCAGTGCGCTGTGCCACCGGGACTTCGCCGTCCGGGACCGCGATCGCCAGTACCGTCCGGGTCCGGAGCTGAACGAGACCTCCATGCAGCCCCTCTCGATCACCGCGCTACGGCGGGTGGCCCGACCCGCCCTCGAGTGGTTGCACGCCCGGACCCAGGAGACGAGCCACCTCATGGTGCTGTCGGGTGCGAACGTCCGCTTCATCGACGGCGTCGAAGGGGAGAAGACGCTGCGCGTCGGCCTCCGCACCGGCCTGCAGTTCCCGGCCTACTGCACGTCCGGAGGCAAGGCCATGCTGGCGGCCGGCCCGAAGGCCCGGGTCGACGAGTTGCACCGGGACGGCCTGCCCCCCTGGCCCAACGCGCGCATCAAGGACCTGGCGCAACTGCAGCGCCACCTCACGACCATCCGCAGGCAGCGCTACGCCGTCAACCGGGAGGAGAGCGAACAGGGGATCGTGGCCATCGGCTCGTGCATCCGCGACGACATCGGACGCCCGCAGGCCGCCGTCTCGGTGTCCATCCCGTCCGGGCACTACCGCCCGGCCGACCTGCTCCGGTACTCGGAGGCCGTGCTCCACGCCACCTGGTCCGTCGAGGCGAGCCTGTTCCGCACATCTCCCTGAGCACGGTTCCGGCAGCACCCGTCCCAGCCCACCGCGGGCCGGGGCCGCTGAGCCGGCGCGCGGCAGATGTGCGACACGTCGTTGACACAGCAGATCTTCCGTGTAGAGGATGACCGGCCGTGCCGGCCGTCACACCCTCCACGCCGGCGTCCCACCGTCCGCCTCAGGAAGGCAAGCCATGACAGCTGGAACCCAGAACGCTCCGGGGAACGCCGAGGAACTGTGGCGGTGGCCGGCGACCCGGATCGCCGCCGGGATCGCCACCGGGCTGATCTCCGCACGGGAAGCCGTGGAGAGCAGCCTCGCTCGCATCGAGGCGGTCAACCCGCAGCTCAACGCCCTGGTCGAGGTCTCCGCCGAGGAGGCCTTGGAGGCCGCGGACGAGGCCGACCGGCTCACCCGCTCCGGCGCACCGCTGGGCCCCCTGCACGGCGTCCCGGTCGCGATCAAGGTGAACTCCGACCAGGCCGGGCACGCGACGACCAACGGGGTCGTGGCCTTCAAGGACGCCATCGCCACCACCGACAGCCCGCACGTGGCGAACCTCCGGCAGTCCGGTGCGATCCTGGTCGCCCGCAGCAACACCCCGGCGTTCTCCTACCGGTGGTTCACCGACAACGACCTGCACGGACGCACGCTGAACCCGTGGGACGCCACCCGCACCCCCGGCGGCTCCAGCGGCGGCGCCAGCTCGGCCGTCGCGTCGGGCATGGTCCCGATCGGCCACGGGAACGACATCGGTGGCTCCGTCCGGCATCCCGCCTACGCCTGTGGTCTCGTCGGCCTCCGGCCCACCGTGGGACGGGTGGCCGGGCTCTACGGCCCGCCGGACGCCGACCCGGCGCTGTCCGTGCAGTCCATGCTGGTCCAGGGGCCGCTGGCCCGCTCGGTCGCCGACGTGCGGCTGGCGCTCTCCGCGATGACCGGCGCCGACCCCCGCGATCCCTTCCACGCACCCGGAGCGCCCGCCGCACCGCCCGCCGAGCGACCGCTCCGGGTGGCGCTGGTCAGGGACCACGGCGTCGCTGCGCCGACACCGGCCGTCGACGAGGCCCTGGACCAGGCCGCGGCGTGGCTGACCGACGCCGGCTACGTCGTCGAGGAGGTCGACCTGCCGCTGCTGGCCGAGGCCTACCGCCTCTGGTACCTGCTGTGCATGGAGGAGTTCCGCCAGATCATGCCGCTGGTCGAGGAGGTCGGCGACGAGGGGATGAAGAAGGCGGCCGAGGGCTACTACGCCGTCTCCTCGGAGTGGTGGGGCACCCAGCCCAGCCTGACCGACTACATGAACGGCTATGCCCGCCGGGGCACGCTGATCCGCATGCTCGGTGAGTTCATGCAGCGCTACTCCACCGTCCTGCTGCCGGTGTCCGCCGAGCAGGCCTTCGAGCAGGACGCCGACATCGTCAGCATCGAGAGCATGCGGCGGGTGATGGCCGCCCAGGCGTCGATGATGGCCATCCCCGTCCTCGGCTTCCCGGCGCTGTCGGTGCCCACCGGCATCACCGGCGGGCTGCCCGTCGGCGTGCAGCTGCTCGGCCGGCGCTTCGACGAGGACGGCATCCTCGACGCCGCCGCGGTGATCGAGGCCCGGGCCGGCACGTTCACGCCGATCGACCCGCGCTGACCAGCCGGCTGGGGGTCACCGTCTCGCGGCGGTGACCCCCAGCTGACGTGTCCGGCGTCCGACCCGGGAGACCAGCCGGCCCGCGCGCTGGCCCGGGCGACGTCTCTCCCGGGAGGTCGTGGCCAGCCGCGTGGCCCGCGTCGGCATCACCGCTGCCCGCATGGCACTGGGCCGCTGCACGGCCTGCCGGTCGCCGTGAGGATCAGCAGCGACCAGACCGCGACCAGCAACGGCGTGCCCGAGGTCGGCATCACGGTGGAGATGCCGCCGCTGAGCGACCGGGTCCCCTCCTGCAAGGAGTGGCGGCTCGGCATCCCGGACCGCGACGGGATCTCGGAGATCAGCTGGGGCATGTCCTGCGACGCCTGGACGGAGCGCCTCCCGCACTCGGGGACCGAGGCGCGCCGGGCCGAGAACTACCGGGCCGCCCACCGTCTCGTCATGACCGACCTGCCCCTGCTGCCCGTCCGCACCGCCACCTCCGGTGCCGGGGTGCATGGTCCCCGGGTGCGGGACGTCCGTGTCCCCCGACAGAACTGGCACGACGTCACCCGGGTCCGGCTCGACGTGTCCTCCGCGCCCGAGGGCTGACAGCCTGCAGACTCCGCACCGCCGGTGCACGGCCGCACCGGCGACGTCGCGGGAGGAAGGGGACGAGCCGTGATCGCCGGATCCACGGTGCTGCTCCTGCTGGACCTCATCGGCACCTTCGCCTTCGCCCTCAACGGCGCGCTGACGGCGCTGCGCGCCACCCGGCTGGACATCGTCGGCGTCGTCACCCTGGGCATGATCACCGCGCTCGGCGGCGGCACCATCCGCGACGTCCTGCTGGACAGCCTGCCGCCGGCCACGTTCCTCGACTGGCGCTACCTGGTCGTGGCCGCGACCGGGGGCGCGATCGCCTTCTTCCTCGGGCGCCACCTGGACCGGCTCAACGGGCCGATCAACGTGCTGGACGCCGTGGGGCTGGCCCTGTTCGCCGTCACCGGTGCCGGCAAGGCCGTGCAGCTGGGCTTCGGTCCGGCGCAGTCGGTCATCGTCGGCGCGATCACCGCCGTCGGCGGCGGCACGATCCGCGACGTCCTGATCGGCCGCGTCCCCTCGGTGCTCAGCAGCGGGCTCTACGCCATCCCGGCCCTGATGGGGGCCACCGCCGCCGTCGTCGCCGGCGTGTTCGGGGCGGACGGCCTGACCGTCTCGGTCGGCGCGGCCGTGCTGTGCTTCGTCGTCCGCATGGCCGGCGTCCGCTACGACCTCAACGCACCCTTCCCCCCGGCTGCCCCGGACCCCGGCCCCGGCGACGCCGGCTGACCCAGCGGCGGGGCGGTCAAGGCGCCAGCCAGGCCAGGGCGGCCACCACGAGCGCCTGGGTGCCGGTGTCCAGGGTCGGCTGGACGGACCGGGCCAAGGCGGCGCAGTGGGTCGACCCGCCGACGACGCCGATGCCGCCGACTCCTCGTGCACCTCGGAGCCGGTCCTGCGGAGCCGGCCGGCGACCCGCGCGGCCCTCCGCTCCTCCCGGTACGAGAGCTCGGGGTGCTGGTGGAGGTCCCGGTGCGGCTGCTCCTGCCACGGCCGGGAGTCCGCCAGGCCGGAGGCAGGACGGAGGCGACTGCCGGGTCCCCGCTGTCATCGGCCCGGTTCGGCCCCGGCCGCGCCCACGACAGCGGCGGGCTCAGGACCGCCGGGCGGGCAGGATCCGGCCGCGGGCTTCGCCGAACCCCAGCCGGACGCCGTCCCGGCCCGGGGCCGAGCCGGTGATCACGACCTCGTCACCGTCCTCGAGGAATGTGCGCTGCTCGCCGTCGACGTCCACCGGTTCCGCCCCGCCCCAGGTGAGCTCGATGAACGCGCCGCGGGTGTCCCGCCCGGGTCCCGAGATCGTGCCGGAGGCGAAGAGGTCCCCGGTCCGCGACGGGGCGCCGTTGACGGTCAGGTGCGCCAGCATCTGCGCCGGGGACCAGTACATCTCCCGGTAGGGCGGGCGGCTCACCTCGGTGCCGTTCCAGCGGACCGAGAGGTCGACGTCCAGCCCCCACGGCGGGTCCATCGCCAGGTAGGGCAGCACCGCCGGCTGCTGGACCGGCGTGGGCACCCGGGCCGGCTGCAGCGCGAGCAGCGGCACCACCCAGGGGGAGATGGTCGAGGCGAACGACTTGCCCAGGTTGGGCCCGAGCGGGACGTACTCCCAGGCCTGGATGTCGCGCGCGGACCAGTCGTTGAAGAGCACCACCCCGAAGATGTGCCGGTCGGCCTCGGCCACCGGGATGGTGTCCCCCATCGCCGACCCCGTGCCGACGACGAAGCCCAGCTCCGCCTCGATGTCCAGTCGCACCGACGGGCCGAACACCGGGCCCGGGTCGTCCGTGCCCTTGCGCTGGCCGCACGGCCGGACGATGTCGGTGCCCGAGACGACGATCGAGCCGGCCCGGCCGTGGTACCCGACCGGCAGGTGCTTCCAGTTGGGCATCAGCGGGTCGGGGTTGTCCGGCCGGAACAGCCGGCCGAGGTTCGCCGCGTGGTGCTCGGAGGCGTAGAAGTCGACGTAGTCGGCGACCTCGACGGGCAGGTGCAGCGTCACGTCGTCCACCGCGTGCACCGCCTCGGCCGGGATGTCCCCCACCACCCGCGCGGTGATCTCGCGGCGCACCGCGACCCACCGGTCGTGTCCCTGGGCCATGAACGCGTTCAGGCTCGGCCGGGCGAACACGTCGTCGCCCAGCAGGACGGCCAGGTCGAGCACGGCGTCGCCCAGCCGGGTGCCGACCCGGGGGGCCGACCCCCCCACCGAGAAGACGCCGTAGGGCAGGTTCTGCACGCCGAACAGCGAGTCGGCGGGCACGGGCACGGTGGTCATCAGCGGTCCCCGGCCTGGTCGTTCCAGGTCGCCCGGCGTCCGCTGGACCAGGACCTGGACCAGGACCAGGCGTAGCGGCGGTCGTCGACGGCGGTGCCGGCCTCGCCGAGGTCGAGGGGGCGGAAGGTGTCGACCATGACGGCGGTCTCCTCGAAGTGCTCGGCGCCCAGGCAGTTCTCGATGGCGCCGGGCTGGGGGCCGTGGGAGTGCCCGCCGGGGTGGACCGGGATCGAGCCCCGCCCGATGCCGGAGCCCTTGCGGGCCTCGTAGTCCCCGTCGACGTAGAACATGATCTCCTCGGAGTCGACGTTGGAGTGGTAGCAGGGCACCGGGACCGCCAGGGGGTGGTGGTCGACCTTGCGGGGCACGAAGTTGCAGATCACGAAGTTCTGGGCTTCGAACACCTGGTGCACCGGTGGCGGCCGGTGCACCCGGCCGGTGATCGGCTCGAAGTCGGCGATGGTGAACGCGTAGGGGTAGAGGCAGCCGTCCCAGCCGATGACGTCGAAGGGGTGGGTCGGGGTGACGTGGACGGTGCCGGCCAGCCCGTCGGGACCGGGGCCGCAGTGCTCGGCGAACACCTCCCGGTGCACTCCCTGCCCGACCGGGAGGAGAGGTCCGGGCGGCCGAGCGCTGGCTGCGCCCTTGGCCTCGCGCCGGCGCAGCAGCTCGACCTGGAGGGCCCGTTCCAGCCCGGACCGCGCGGCCGGCAGCGCGGACGGCGAGACGGGCAGCCGCTCCGCCGCCGCGCTGATCGTGCCCGCCTCCGCGACGGCGGTGAACGCCGCCAGTTGGTCCATCGTGGAGGCGGGTGCGCCCTCGGCCCGGGACACGCCGGGACCTCAGGTCGCGCGGGCGGACTTCGCCAGGTGCAGCCAGGTGTCGACGACGGTGTCCGGGTTCAGCGACATCGACTCGATGCCCTGCGCCACGAGCCACTCGGCCAGGTCGGGGTGGTCGCTGGGGCCCTGGCCGCAGATGCCGACGTACTTCCCCCGCTCCAGGCAGGCCCGGATGGCCATCCCGAGCAGGGCGAGGACCGCCGGGTCCCGCTCGTCGAAGCCGCCCGCGACCAGGGCGGAGTCGCGGTCGAGGCCGAGGTTCAGCTGGGTCATGTCGTTGGAGCCGATGGAGAACCCGTCGACGTGCTCGAGGAAGTCCCCGGCGAGCAGCGCGTTCGACGGCAGCTCGCACATCATCACCACGGAGAGATCGTTCTCGCCGCGGCGCAACCCGTGCTCGCCGAGCAGGCGGACCACGCCCTCGATCTCCGCCACGGTCCGCACGAACGGGATCATGATCTTGACGTTGGTCAGCCCCATGTCGTCGCGGACGTACCGCAGCGCCTCGCACTCCATGGCGATGCAGTCGGCGAAGTCGGCCGACAGGTACCGCGACGCCCCGCGGTAGCCCAGCATCGGGTTCTCCTCGTGCGGCTCGTAGGCCTCGCCGCCGAGCAGGTTGGCGTACTCGTTGGACTTGAAGTCGCTCATCCGCACGATCACCGGCTCGGGCGCGAACGCCGCAGCGATCATCGAGATCCCCTCGGCGACCCGCTGCACGAAGAAGTCCCGTGCCGACGGGTAGGCGGCGATCCGTTCCTCGATCTCCCGCTTGAGCGGGGCATCGAGCTGGTCGAGGTCCAGGAGCGCCCGGGGATGGATGCCGATCTGCCGGTTGATGATGAACTCCAGCCGGGCCAGCCCGACGCCGGCGTTGGGCAGCCGGGAGAAGGCGAAGGCCTGCTCGGGCGTCCCCACGTTCATCATGATCTTGGTGGGGATCTCCGGCATCGCGTCCAGGGACGTCTCCGCCACCTCGAAGGCCACCTCGCCGGCGTAGACGAGGCCGGTGTCGCCCTCCGCGCAGGAGACGGTGACCGGGTCCCCGTCGGTCAGCACCCGGGTGGCGGTCCCGGTGCCGACGACGGCGGGGATGCCGAGCTCGCGGGCGATGATCGCCGCATGGCAGGTCCGCCCACCGCGGTTGGTCACGATCGCCGCGGCCCGTTTCATGATCGGTTCCCAGTCCGGGTCGGTCATGTCCGCGACCAGCACGTCGCCGGGGACGAACTCGTCCATCTGGTCGATGTCGGTGAGCACCCGGACGGCGCCGGAGCCGATCTTCTGCCCGATCGCCCGCCCCTCGACCACGACCTCCCCGGTGCCGGTGAGCTTGTACCGCTCGGAGGTGTTCCCGGAGCGGGACTGCACGGTCTCCGGACGGGCCTGCAGGACGTAGATCTTGCCGGTGAGGCCGTCCTTGCCCCACTCGATGTCCATCGGCCGGCCGTAGTGCTCCTCGATCCTGAGCGCCTGGCGAGCCAACTCGAGGACCTCGTCGTCGGTGAGGGACAGCAGCCGGCGGTCGGCGGGGTCGACGTCGACGAACTCCGTCGTCCGGCCGACCTCGGCGTGCTCGGTGTAGACCATTTTGGTGGCCTTCTCCCCCACGCCGCGCTTGAGGATGGCCGGGCGCCCGGCCCGCAGCGCGGGCTTGTAGACGTAGAACTCGTCGGGGTTGACCGCCCCCTGCACGACGCCCTCTCCCAGCCCGTAGGCCGCCGTCACGAAGACGGCGTCCCGGAACCCGGACTCGGTGTCCATGGTGAACAGCACCCCGGAGGCCCCGACGTCCGAGCGCACCATCCGCTGGACTCCGGCGGACAGCGACACCGTCTCGTGCTCGAAGCCGTGGTGCACCCGGTAGGCGATGGCCCGGTCGTTGTACAGCGAGGCGTAGACCTCGCGCACCGCCTGCAGGACGGCGTCGATGCCGCGCACGTTGAGGAACGTCTCCTGCTGGCCGGCGAAGGAGGCGTCGGGCAGGTCCTCGGCGGTGGCGCTGGAGCGCACCGCGAAGGAGACCTCGGCGTCGTCGCCGGCGAGCTGGGCGTAAGCCGCCCGGATGTCGGCCTCCAGGGCCGGCGGGAACGGCTGCTCGATGACCGCCCGGCGGATCTCCCGGCCGACCGCGGACAGCGCGCGGACGTCGTCGGTGTCCAGTCCGCGGAGCTGGTCGGCGATGCGGGCGGCCAGCCCGGTGTCGCCCAGGAAGCGCTGGTAGGCCGCGGCCGTGGTGGCGAACCCGTCGGGGACGCTCACGCCCGCGTCGGCCAGGTTGGAGATCATCTCCCCCAGCGAGGCGTTCTTGCCGCCGACGACCTCCAGGTCACCCAGCCCCAGCTCGGCGAACCACCGGACGTTGTCCGCGTCATCCGTGGTGTCGTCGACCGTGCCGTTGCGCGGGCCGCCGGTCGGTTCCTCGGGTGCGATGTCGGTGCTCATGAGTGGGTGGTCCTTCCTCGCCGGAGATCGTGGCCGGACTGCGGGCGCGCGCCGGAGCTGCGCCGCTGCCGGGCCAGGGCCTGGATCACCACGGTGGCGATCTCCTCGACGGAGGCCGCCGAGGTGTCCACCGTGGGCAGGTGGTGGGTGTCGTACATCGCCGTCGCCCGGCGAAGCTCGAAGCGGCACTGCTCTTCCGAGGCGTACCGGGAGTCCGGACGTCGCTCCTGCCGGACCCGGCTCAGCCGGGCCACCGTGGTGGTCAGCCCGAAACAGCGGTCGGCGAGGTCCCGGACCGGCGCGGGCAGGTCGGTCGTCTCCAGGTCCTCGTCGACGAGGGGGTAGTTGGCCACGAACAGGCCGTGCTGCAGGGCCAGGTACATCGCGGTCGGCGTCTTCCCGCACCGGGACGGCGCCAGCAGGACGACGTCGGCCCGGTCCAGCCCGCGGGGGCTGAGCCCGTCGTCGTGCTCGATGGCGAACTCGATGGCCGCCATCCGGTCGTTGTAGCGCCGGACGTCGCCGACCCCGTGCAGGCGCCTCGCCTCGTGCAGCCCGCGAGCTCCCAGCTGCTCCTCCACCCGGGCCATGTGGATACCGAAGAAGTCGATGATCGGGGCCTTCGTCCGCATCAGCTCCTGCCGCACCTCGTCCACCGCGGCGGTGGTGAACACCAGCGGGGTCACCGGGCCCTCCATCGCCGCATCCACCTGAGCCACGACCTCGCGGGCCATCTCGACGGTGGAGATGAAGGGGATCAGCGTGCGCTCGAAGTGCACGTCGGGGAACTGAATGAGCAGGGCGTTGCCCATCGTCTCCGCGCTGATCCCGGTGCTGTCGGACAGGAAGAAGACCGGCACCGGCTCTCCGTCGGCGGCCGGGGAGCCGGCCGGGAGGGGACCGGTCAACGGGCCCTCCGCTCCGGGCGACCGGTGGCAGGGTGGTCGCGGTCGGGATCAGCAGTCATTCCAGCACCTCGGGTCGCGTCGTTGCAGGGAGGTGGAGCCGGCTCGGTAGGGAGTATCTCCTGCCGGCGGTCCGGTCGCGCCGCTGCACCCGGCCGGGACGCCGGCTACCGGCGCGCCCGCGCGGCCGCGGCGAGCTCGTCCAGCATCGCCGCGGTCGTGCCGAGATCGACGCAGGCGTCGGTGACGCTGACGCCGTACTCGAGCTCGCCGGGGCGCTCCTGGTCCAGGTCCTGCCGCCCGGCGACCAGGTTGCTCTCCAGCATCACGCCGCGGATCGCCTGCTCACCCGCGGCGACCTGGCCGGCCAGGTCATGCACGACGTCGGCCTGGCGCCGGTGGTCCTTCCGGCTGTTTCCGTGCGAGGCGTCGACGACGACCACCGCCGGCAGTCCACGTTCGAGGAGCCGGGCCCGGGTGTCGGCGATGTGCGCGGCGGAGTAGTTCGGGCCCATCCGGTCCCCGCGCAGGATCACGTGGCCCGTGTCGTTACCGGTCGTGGACAGCTGGGCGGTCATGCCGTGGCGGTCGACGCCGAGGAACTCGTGCGGCGCCCGGGCGGCCATCACCGCCTGGACGGCGACCTCGATGCTGCCCTCCGGGGAGTTCTTGAAGCCGATGACCGACGAGAAGCCCGACACCCGCTCGCGGGCGGTCTGGTCGGTGACGTTGCGCGCCCCGACCCCGTTGTAGGTGACCAGGCCGTCGAGGTACTGGGGGGTCAGGGCGTTGAGCGGTTCGGCAGCGACCGGTACGCCCATCGCGGTGATCCGGCACATGAGCATCCGGGTGGCGACCAGGCCCACGCTGATCCGGCTGGAACCGTCGAGGTAGGGGTCGTAGGCGAAGCCTTTCCAGTCGACCTCGGTCCGCGGCTTCTCGGTGTACGCGCGCATCACGATCTCGAGGTCGTCGGCGTGCCGGTCCCGCATCCCGCGCAGGAAGGCGGCGTACTCCAGGGTGGCCACCGGGTCGTGGATCGAGCACGGGCCCGCGATGACGGCCAACCGCCCGTCGGCACCGGCGACGATGTCGGTCAGCGCGCGGCGCCCGGCCCGCGTCGTGGCGGCCGACCTGGCCGACAGGGGCACGAGCGTGGCGACCGCCTCCGGGGTGACGACGATGCTCAGGCCGGCGATCCGGGTGTTCACCAGGCCGGTGAGGTCGACTGCCTCGGCGTCGTCGTGGCCCAGCTGCCGCGCGACGTCGGGCAGGAGCTCGGACTGGGTCGCGTCGATCTGCCGGTTGATCCGGCTCTGCAGGTCGAGCAACCGGTCGGCGATCTGGCTCGCCACGTCCAGGACCCGCTCGGCCGGGACGTCCTCGTGCTGCGCCATCCGGTTCAGGGTCCTGTTCTCGGGGTGGGGGTGGCGCCGGAGCCCAGCCGCACGTTGATCTGCTTGGTCTGGGTGAACCCGGCGATCATGCCCTCCAGGGACACCTCCCGGCCCAGGCCGCTCTGCTTGTACCCACCGTAGGACTGGCCCACGACCTGCCCGCCGCCCTGGTTGACCTGGACCCAGCCCACCTCCAGCCGGTGGGCGGTGGTGATCGCCGCGTCGATGTCGGAACTCCAGACGTAGGCCGCGAGCCCGTAGGCGGAGTCGTTGGCCATCGCGACGACGTCGTCCACGTCGGTCCAGGGTATGGCCACGACCACGGGCCCGAAGATCTCCTCCCGGGCGAGGCGGAAGCTGTTGTCGCCGCCGGAGAACAGCGTGGGGACGTGGAAGAACCCCTCTGACAGCGGCCCGCTGGTCGGCGGCAGACCACCGAGCTCGACGTGCATGGCCGGGTTGGCCAGCCCGTCCTCCAGGTACTCCCGGATGGAGTCGAACTGGGTCTGGTTGATGACCGCGCCGATGTCGCTGGCCTCGTCCAGCGGGTTCCCGACCCGGAGGGCGCCCAGCCGGTCGGCCAGCCGGGCCAGGACCTCGTCGTGGACGTCGCGGTGCAGGTACAGCCGCGATCCGGCGGTGCAGCTCTGCCCCTGGCGGGTGACCCGCGAGGACAGCAGCAGGCCCTCGATCAGCTCGTCGGTCACCGCGCCGGGGAAGACGATGGACGGGTTCTTGCCGCCCAGCTCCAGCGAGACGTGGGCGAGCCGCTCCCCCGCCCGGCCGGCGATACCCCGGCCGACCTCGGTGGAGCCGGTGAACGAGACCTTGTCGACGCCGGGATGGTCGACCAGCGCCGCCCCGGCGTCCCGGCCGGTCCCGGTGACCACGTTCAGCACGCCGTCGGGCAGCAACTCCGCGCAGATCTCGGCCATCAGCAGGATGGACAGCGGCGCGTCCTCGGCGGCCTTCAGCACGATCGTGTTCCCGGCGGCCAGCGCGGCCGGCACCTTGAAACCGGCGATCATCAGCGGTGAGTTCCACGGCAGGATCGCGCCGACCACCCCGAGCGGCTCCTGCCGGGTGTACTGCAGCTGCGAGGACCCCGCCGGCAGCGTCGTGCCCTTCACCTCGCCGGCGACGCCCCCGAAGTAGCGGAACAGGTCGGCCAGCAGCGCCACCTCCGGCCGCGCCTGGGTGCGCAGCGCGTTCCCGGTGTCGGCTGCGGTGACCTGGGCGAGCTCCTCGGCCCGGCCCTCGACGGCGTCGGCGATCCGGAGCAGCACCCGCTGGCGGGCGGTGAAGTGCTGGTCGCGCCAGGCG
>JAOPWO010000098.1 GCA_025965635.1 Modestobacter sp.
CATCGGACGTGACGCGCTTCACTGCTAGCCATCTGCTTGCTCTTGTTAGCGCTCGGCGTGTCCCGGGCAGGCAGGCAGCGTCAGGTCAGCCACCTACCCCGGGAGCCCCCATGACCGACGCCACCACGATCACCCGCCAGCTGCGCGCCCTCCTGATGCTCACGCAGACCGAGGAGCAGGTCGCCCGTACCCGCGTGGGGCAGGCGCGCACCGACGCCGTCCGCCGAGAGCTGTCGCAGAACGCCGACCACGCCGCAGAGCGGACCGAGGCGATCACCGAGGAGCTGCGCCGGCTGGGCGGCGTACCCGACGTCGTCACCCCGGCCCTCGGCCGGCTCAACGCCTTCGTCAAGAGCGTTTTCGAGCAGGCCGAGCCTCTCGACGAGGCCCTGCTGCAGGACCTGGCTCTGGAGCACCAGCTGCTCGACCGGGCCACCTACCTCAAGGTGCTGGCCCAGACCGCCGGGCAGACCCGGGTGCGGGAGCTGGCCGAGCGACTGGTGGCCGCGCACAAGGCGACCGTCGAGTGGCTCACCGTCGTCCTCGCCGAGGAGGCGCTCGGCGGGCCGGCCGCCTTGCAGGCGACCCCGCTCCAGCGGGTGGCCGGCAGCGCCACCCGGCTGGTGAACATCCCGGTGCGCTTTGCGGCCAACACGGTGAACCGCGCCGTGGACACCGCCCAGCAGGCCGGTGAGCAGACGAGCGGGACGATCACCGGCGTGCGCGACGACGTCGTGGGCAAGGCGACGTCGTTCACCGGCGCGGTGCGCGAGACGCTCACCGCCGGGCGGGTGGCCTCGCTGCGGCGGGCCGAGACCATCGCCCGGCGCGAGGGCGACAGGTCGACGGCCGAGGCGGTCGCGGGCACCCGGCGGGAGCTCGGTGACCTCGGTGCCGACGAGCTGCCGATCACGGGCTACGAGTCGTTGGCCACTGCGCAGACCATCAAGGCGGTCAAGGAGCTGTCGACCGCCACGGACGTCCGGACCGTCGTCGACTACGAGGAGGCGCACAAGGCCCGCACGAGTGTGGTCAGCGCCGCCCAGGTCCGGCTGAGCGAGCTGGCCAAGGAGGCCGTCGGCGTCACCGACTGACCTGGCGCACCCACTGCGGCCCGTCCCCCCAGGGGGCGGGCCGCCGTCGCGTCGACGGGCGCGGACCCGCGGACCCACCGCGATCGACCGGAGTCCATCGCGTATCGGCGCGGCGGAGATGAAGATCACTAAGCTGTTACGAACCGGCTGCGCCGGGCATCCTTGACGGTCATGACCACCATTCCCGAGGTCGCCCCCAACACCCCCGAGGTGCTGGAGGAGTTCTCCCTCGTCACCGCAGTGACCCGGCTGGACTTCCTCGCCCGGCGGAACAACCACGTCGTCCCGGTCGGCCACGACGCCACCGACGACCACGACTCCTGGGGTTCGATCAAGGAGGCCACCACCTCGCTCGACGCCGAGGAGGCCCTCGAGCTCCTCGCGCTCGGCGAGGTGGTGGCGCGCAAGGCGCACGCCAGCCGGCTGGAGGGCATCCTCGCGGCCCTGCGCGGCGGCGCCGGGTGGGCGGAGATCGCCGCCGCCCTCGACGTCCCGCCGCCCTGTGCCTGGGACGAGTACACCGGCTGGCTCGACGAGCAGCACGCCGCCCAGGAGCGAGGCGACGGGGTGCTGGACCCCGGGGAGATCGGCGCGGCGCGCGAGCTCGCCGGCGTCCGCCCCCGCGACTGACCCCGTGCAGGTCACGATCGGTGACCTGCGCCCATCAGGAGTCGGTCGCGGTCCCGGCCGGCGACCGCCCGACCCGGCCCCGGTCCGCCGCCGCTGGAGGACGTCCGGGTGCCGGCCTGCGTCGTCGGCAGCTGGGTGGGCCAGGGGCTGCACTCCCGCGGCACGCGCGCCTCGCACCGCGAGCTCGACCCCGAGCGGCCGACCGGGCACCTGCCCGTGCTGGCGCACCAGAGGGAGCTGCCGCTGACCCCGGGGGAGCCGACCCGGCTGGACATCGAGGTGTGGCCTCGGGCGCCCGGGTCGAGGCGGGGGAGGAGCTCCTCCTCGTCGTCCAGGGCAGCGACGTGGTGCGCTGCCCGCGGGACCTGACGTGCGCGCGGCACGAGCACACCGTCAACGTCGGCCGCCAGGTCGTGCACACCGGTGGGTGGTTCGACTCGCACCTGCTGGTCCCTGTGCTGCCGCCGCGCTGATCGGCGCCCTCGTCGTGGTCCCCGGTGTGGCGGCTCGGAATGACCCGGTCCGGAGGTCGGTTGGCCTTGAGTGCGCAGGGACGATGGAACCCCCACTGATTGTTCCTCATACCGGAACGGGCTGGCCCTTTTGTCGCTCTGGGCGCTACATCCCACTAGGGTTGAGCAAGGAAACGCCCGAGGCGAGGCCAGCCCGGGCGTGCAAGTGAGGCCCCGCACGGCCGTGCCGGACGACGCTCCGGTGTGATCCGGCACACCGTGCGGACGGGTACCCCGTGCCCGACGCATCCGTACAGCCGATCGACCGTGTGAGGACAGATGACTGCCACGCCGAACGTCACCGCCGCCCCCGACGATGCTTCGCTCTCTGCCCCGGGTGGGTTGGTGAAGAGTGTGGTGGCCCTGGATCGGGTGGTGATCCGGTTGGCGGGTGATTCCGGTGATGGGATGCAGTTGACCGGTGGTCGGTTCACGTC
>JAOPWO010000103.1 GCA_025965635.1 Modestobacter sp.
TTCGACGTCGTCAGCAAGGTCGACCGCCAGGAGGTCGACAACGCCCTGAACCAGGCGGCCAAGGAGCTCTCGCAGCGCTTCGACTTCCGCGGCACCAACGCCACCATCGCCTGGGCCGGCGAGGAGGCCGTGACGCTGACGGCCGACACCCAGGAGCGGGTCGCCGCCGCCCTCGACGTCTTCAGGGAGAAGCTGGTCAAGCGAGGCATCTCGATGAAGGCGCTGGACGCCGACGAGCCGCAGCCCTCGGGCAAGACCTACAAGGTCTCCGCGCGCATCCAGCAGGGCATCGCCTCGGACAAGGCCAAGGAGATCGCCAAGGCGATCCGCGACGAGGGCCCCAAGGGGGTGCAGGCGCAGATCCAGGGTGACCAGTTGCGGGTCAGCGGCAAGAAGCGGGACGACCTGCAGGCCGTCCAGCAGCTGTTGAAGGGCAAGGACTTCGAGATCGCCCTGCAGTTCGACAACTACCGCTGATCCGGCCTGCAACCTCTGGTCCGCCTGCGAGGACCCGCCAGTCCGCACAGAGTCCGCACGAGCGCCCGGCGCGGCGGTCATCAGGCCGCCCGCTGCGGCGCGCGTGCGGTCCTCGGCGGTCGGCCGCAGGTGGGAGCAGCCGCCGAGGGAGATGGTCGCGGACGAGCGCCCAGCGCCCAGCTGGACGGGGACCACGTCGAGGACGGCCACCCGCATGCAGAGGTGAGCTTCCCGGCACCAGGGTCGACGTGGTCGCTGGTGACCACCGCTGCGGTGACCCCATCGAGCCACCGTGGGGCGTCGACCTCTCGCTGGAGGGTGGCGAGCGTGCTGTCTGCCGTGCTCGTCCCGGTACCGCGGCCGACAGGTCCCGTCGGGTCTCTTCGCGATCGACGCCACCGCTCACCACCTCCATCTCCGTGAGCCCTGGGCCTCGACGCCCACCGCGGTGTGGGCTTCGCTGATGACCGGAACGCCTTCAACCGAGCGCAGCCCTGCTGCCCGGCTCCCGTTCCACCTGCCGGGCACAGCGCGTGCCTCCCGTTCCTGGCAGGGCGCCACGGGTAGACCTGATCGCCCGGTGCTGGGCCAGCGGCGGTGCGCGGGTGAGCCGCTAGGTCCTCGGGCCGCGGGAGGCCGACACCCGGTCCGTGGGCGGTCAGCATCGGGGCGGCCGATCGGTGTGGGGCGGGTCGGTCCTCGTGCTGACGACGGCCGTCGACCACCGCGCCCCCGGCTCGCCGGTGGGTCCCCTGCGCGGTGGCTGCGGTGGCGCACGACCGAGCGTGCTCCGGGTGGGCGCGTTCGGCGTGGTGGCGGGTGCACTGGTCGAAGGCAGTCCACCGCCGCGGTCGGTCGTCGGCCCGGTCCGCCAGGCGCGCGATCTGCTGCGGGTCCGGGGCATCGGGCAGACCCTGACGACCGTCCCCGGGGTCGGGGTCCGTGCACCGGCAGATGTCGGTGCGACGGCGATCCCGGTATCCGACTCATCGGTGAGGGCGTGGCGGTGCACCTCGGAGACGAACACCGCCTGCCGCGGTCGTGATCGGCGGGCCCGACGAGGCCGAGCTGGCGACTGCAGGCGACCGCGGATCGCAGCGCGAGCGGGCCGGCATCGTGCGGCGCGTCCATGACCAGCACCTCGTCGTCGCCGACCACCGTGTCACTGGGCCTGCCGGACCGCGGCGAGGGACCGCTGCACGGCCTCCATCCAGAGCACGACCGCGTGCGCGCCCGGGTCGACCAGCCCGATCGCCCGCTCCCCCACGTAGCTGGCCCGACCCCGTCGAGCGATCAGACCGGCCGTTCGTGCGGTGCCGTCACGGGCGGCCTCGACCGCCGATGACAACCCTCTCGGCCAGTCGCCCTCGGCGACGCCGACGCGGAACGTCTCGGCGGCGGGCACGAGAGCGTCCACCATCGTGGCGTCTCCCGGCCGGGCCCCGCCGACGTCGGTGATGCCCTTGACGCCAGCTGTGAACGCCGCCGCCCACGCGTCGGGTCCCGGGTCTCCGGTCTCCTCCAGAGCCGCGGCTGCCCGCAGCAGCAGGACCGCGTACAGCGGCCCGGAGGTGCCCCCGACCACCCGGCGGACGATGGCGGACATAGCGCGCAGCGTCGTGGCGGGGTGTCCGCCGGGGAGCCGGTCCAGCTCGGCCGACAGTGCCCGGGCGGCGCGGTCGAGACTGAAGCCCAAGTCGCCGTCGCCGACTGCGGCGTCCATGACGGTCAGCTCCGGCTCGGCAGCCGACAGCGCCGCGGCGACGCCGGCCACGACTGCGCGCAAGGGTGCGTCAGCGAGCAGGGGGGTGTGCCCCGGAGGGCTCCCAGCGGCCGTGGAGGTCGCGGCGGCGACCTCGTCGGCGACCCGGCCGACGTGGGCGGCCGGCCACGCCGGCGCGGTCGTAGGCGCGTCGAGACGGGCCAGGACGGCGTCGTCGACCGGCAGCACGGACAGCGAGCATCCCGCCATCTCCAGCGCCGTCATGAACGTTCCCACCCAGGCGCGTTCGACGGTGACGCCGGCCGCGCGCAGGCGGCCGATCGCTGCCCGCGCGACGATCGACATCTCCATCGGCGGAGTGCCCCCGAGGTTGTTCACGAGGAGCGCCACCCGGGTCCCCTCACCGATGCTCCGGTCGCTCAGGATCGTGCTCAGGAGGCGGTCCGCGATCGCATCCGCCGGCTCGACCCGCGTCCGCTCGACGCCGGGCTCGCCGTGGATGCCGAGTCCCCACTCGATCTCGTCCGCGCCGAGGTCGAAGCCGGGCCGTCCCGCCGCCGGGAGCGTGCAGGCCGACAGCGCGACGCCCATCGTGCCGACGCGGTCGGCGACGGCTGCCGCGGCAGCGGCCACCTCGGCGAGGGACAGGCCCTCGTCCGCCGCGGCCCCGGCGACCTTGTGGACGAGGACGGTGCCGGCCAGGCCGCGGCGTCCGGCGTTGGTCCCATCCGCGGACAGCGCGACGTCGTCGGCGACGACGACCATCTCCACGGGGATGCCCTCGGACCTGGCGATCTCGGCCGCCAGGCCGAAATTGAGCCGGTCGCCGGTGTAGTTCTTGACGATCAGCAGAACACCCGCGGGCCCGCCGACGGCCCGAATCGCACCCAGGACGGCGTCCGTCGAGGGTGAGGTGAAAACGTCGCCGACCACCGCGCCGGACAGCATCCCGGGGCCGACGTACCCCGCGTGCGCCGGCTCGTGCCCGGCGCCGCCGCCGGAGACGATCGCGACGGCGCCGCGGTCCCGCTGCGTCGCGGCGTCGGAGCGGATGGCGACCGAACCATCGAGCAGGGTGAGCCCCGGGTCGGTGAGCGCAGCCCCCTGCAGCATCTGGGGAACGATGTCGTCGACCGCATTGATCAGCTTCTTCATGAGGGCTCCCGCGGAGTCGGTGGGTCAGAGGTCCAGGACGAGCCGCTCCCCGCGGCAGCGAGAGACGCAGATCATCATGAATTCATTGGCGGCCTGCTCCTCGGGGGTCAGCACCGAGTCCCGGTGCTCCGGAGTGCCCTCGAGGACCGCGGTCTCGCAGGTGCCGCACGTGCCCTCCTGGCAGGACGAGAGCACGTTGACGCCTGCCTCCACCACCGCCTCGAGGATCGACCGGTCGGGAGGCACCGTGACGGTCACGCCGTGCCGCTCGAGCACCACCTCGAACGCGCGCTCCTCCCCCGACCGCTCGATGACCTCGGGAGCGAAGCGCTCCAGCCTCAGCGCTCCCGACGGCCACCCGGAGCAGCGCTGCTCGACGGCCGTCAGCAGCGCCTCAGGTCCGCAGGAGTAGACGAGGGTCTCCGGCTGCGGTGTGGTCAGGAAGCCGTCGAGGTGGAGCAGTCCCACCTCGTCCTGAGGCTGGAGCAGCACCCGGTCGCCGTAGGCGGCGAGTTCGTCGCGAAAGGCCATCGACGTCCGCGTCCGGCCGCCGTAGACCAACCGCCAATCCGCGCCCGACGCCTCGGCCTGGGCGATCATCGGCAGTAGCGGGGTGATCCCGACCCCGCCCGCGATGAACAGGTAGCGCGGGGACGCCGCCAGGTGGAAGTGGTTGCGTGGACCGCGGACGCGGACCGGGTCCCCCTCCCTCAGCGTCTCGTGGATGGCCGCGGAGCCACCGCGGCCGGCTTCTTCCCGCAACACCGCGATCCGCCAGGTGTGCCGGTCGGACGGATCCCCGCACAACGAGTACTGGCGGGTGATGCCGGTGGGACCGACCAGGTCGATGTGGGCCCCGGGCGACCACTCGGGCAGCGCCTCGGGACCGGTCGCCCGCAGCTGAAGTGCCACCACGTCGTCGGTGGCCATGGTCCTGCGATCGACGACCAGATCGGCCTCGAACTCATGGCCCACGAGGGTCACCGTGGTGTCGTGCAGGGGGTGCGGCAAGGTCGTCATCGTCGGGTCCCGTGTCAGGCCGCTGTGACCCGGACCGGCAGCGACGTGAGACCTCGGAGCCAGTTGGAGTACTTGATCTGCGGCTCGCCCACCAGTTCCATCGAGCCGACCTTGCGCGCGACGGCCGACAGCACGCACTCGGCCTCCAGCCGGGCGATCAGCTGACCGACGCAAGCATGGATGCCGGCGCCGAACGCCATGTGGCCGGACGCCTGGCGGGTGATGTCGAAGCGGTCCGGGTCGGGCCATCGGGCGGGGTCGCGGTTGGCCGCGGCCAGGAACAGCAGCACCTTCTGGTCGGCCTCCAACTGGATGCCGTCGACCTCCGTGGCGGTCTTGGTGGTGCGGCCGATGATCGGGCTGGGCGGGGTGTGCCTGAGCGTCTCCTCGAACACGTGCTTGGCCAGGGACGGTTGTGCCCGCAACAGGGCCCACTGGTCCGGGTTCTGCATCAGCGAGTGCAGCGCGAAACCGATACCGAAGACGGTCGTGTCGACACCCGCGGACAGGAAGGTGCGGACGAGCAGGCCCGCCTGCTCCTCGGTGATCTCGCCGGCGTCGGCCGCGGCGTAGATCTCGGCACCGAGACCGTCGTCGGTCAGGGCCTCGCGGCGCATCTGCCATGCCACGTACTCGGCGGCGTCGCCTGCCTGTTCCACGGCCTCTTCCCACAGCCGGTTCCGCGGTCCCATGGCCTGGAAGTTGACGTTGGAGTAGGGGAGGAGGTGCTGGCGGCCCTCCCGTGCCATCCCGACTGCGTCCGGCAGCACGGTGAGCGGGAACGCCTCGGCGAGGTCGAGAGCCGCGTCGAACTCACCCCGGGCGACGAGCGATTCGACGAGGCGGTCCGCCTCGGCCGCGAACTGCTCCTTGAGCTTGCGCATCGTCCGCGGTGACAGCAGGCGGGTCATGATGGCGCGCGTCGCGGTGTGATCGGGCGGGTCCTGGTCCAGGATCACGCTGGGCCGACGCCAGGTGGTCTCCCGCTTGGTGTTGGTCATGCCGGTGCCGGCCGACGAGATGAACGTCCCCCAGCTGCGGAAGATGCCGTCGACGACGGCGTGCCGACCTGTTGCCCAGACGCCGTACTTCGCCAGCCACACCATGGGTCCGGCCTCGCGGACAGCGGTGTCGAAGGGGATGGGGTCGGCCAGGGTCTCCATCGAGAAGGGGTCCCCGTCCAGGACGGGTGCGTCAGTCGGGGCAACGCTCGTCATAGCTGTTGGTCCTGTCTCTTCGTCGGCCCGGAACCGGGGAGGTGGGGGACCACTCCCCCCACGCGCGCGGGAGGAGTGGTCCACGGGTCACTGCTCGTAGAAGAGCCCCACCGAGTCGCCGGCCGGGGAGGTGAAGCCGGTCTCGACCGCGCGTACGCCCTGTTCGGTCTCGTCGGTCACCTCGTAAAATGTGACCGCGCGCGGGGGCTGCCGGTCGTCGGGACCGCTGCCGTAGTCGTATCCGCCGCCGCCGAGCCCCAGCATGTCGACGTTGCCGACTGCATTGCTGGCCGCGAGCAACCCGGCCGGACTCATGTCCCCGTCGTCGATGGCCTGGCGGATCACCGCGGCCATGACCATCCCCGTGATGTAGCCGGTCTCGTAGGTGACCAGGGCCGGCGGAGTCCCCGGCTCGACGGACTCGACGTCCTCGACGAGGTCGACCTGCCCCTCGACGGAGCTGTCCTCCCAGTCACTTCCGGTGAAGAGGAAGCTGACGTTCTCCTGGATGTAGTCCGCGGCCGTGCCGGTGGCGATGTCGCTGACGTACGTCGTCCCCAGCGCTGTCCAGTGCGGCTCCCAGCCGAGCTGTGCGGCTCGGGCCGCAGCTTGCTGCATGACGAAGACACCAGCGACGGTGATCTCGGTGCAGCCGGCGTCCCGCAGGGTCACGATCTGCGCGGTCACGTCGGAGGGGTTGGGCGCCGGGAAGCTCGCCGACCCGCCGTACCGCACACCCAGTTCCTGGGCCGCGTACTCGACCCCGAACTCGGTCTGGTCCCCGATCGGCCCGTCCATCTTGAGCGTGCAGTAGACATCGTCCTGACCGCCTTCCTGCTCGGCGTTCCAGGCGACGCTGTTGGCGCCGAAGGTCTCGTACGTGGGATAGACCGGCAAGATGGTCGGGTCGTCGGTGCTGGTGGTCAACGGCACGACCGCCAGCTTGTCGTCGTCCTCCAACGGCAGGCCGTCGGCGATGAACCCCCCGAGGACGGCGATGATGGCCACGTCGTCCTTGATCTGCTGGTAGATGGGGATGGCCCCGCTCACGTCGAACGGCGTGTCCGGGGACTCGACCTCGACGGTGTAGCCCTCGAGGATGCCGCCGCCGGCTGTGGCCCGCTCGAAGTAGGCGCGCATGCCGACGACGTCCTGGATGGTGTTGGCGAAGGCGCCGGAGATCGGGTACATCGCCGCCACCGTGATGGTCTTGGACGCGGGGTCGAAGCCAGGAGCGGCGGCGATCTCCCCGTCACCGGACCCTCCCGACGCCTGGTCCGCCTCGGTGGTGCCGGCGCAGCCGGCGAGCACGAGCGTCGTGGCGGCGAGCGCCACGGTGGCTGATCTCCTCATCACTTCTCCTTGTCAGTTGTGAACGTGGGCGGTGCACGCCGAGGTCGCGCCGCCACGGAGGGCGTCACGACCACCTGTTCCAGCAAGCCGGCTCAGGCGGGTCGGTCGGTGGTGCCCTCCGGTGGCCGGAGGGTGGCGTGGGGCACCCGTCCCGCCGCGGAGGACGGACGGCCGGTCGCCTTCGCGGTGGGCGCCGCTAGCGGGGGCCGGGGTGCTGTGTCTGACGGCGTCCCAGCCGGCCGGCGAGGCGCCTGCCCACGTACGCCAGACCACGGGGCTCGATGAGCACGAACAGGAACAGCAGGAGGCCGTAGGCGAGCAGGTTGAACTGGGCCTCACGTAGCCCGAAGCCACCGGCGGTGTCGAAGTCGGACTTCAGCAGCGGGATGTACTCCGAGTACTTCTTGATCATGAGCGGGATGGACGACACCAGAACCGCGCCGATGACCGGCCCCCACGTCGTCCCCACCCCTCCGACGATGATCATGACGAGGAAGGAGATGGACATCTGCAGGTTGAACTGGCCGGGGGCGACGTAGGACAGCTGAGCGACCAGCAGTGCTCCGGCCAGGCCCGCCAGCGCCCCGGAGATCGCGAACGCGTTGACCTTCGACCGCTTGGCCGGCGCGCCTGCGACTTCGGCGGCCAGCTCGGCGTCGCGAACTGCCAGGATGGCGCGGCCTGGCCGGCTGCGGATCACGTTGCGGACCACCAACAGCGATACCGCGACGCAGAGCCAGGCGAGGATGAACAGTCCCTGCGCGTAGCCGTAGGTGATCGGGCCGATCCGCAGGGCCGCGAGGTCCACGGGCCCCAGGGCCAGTGGGAGCTCGGCGGAGGTGCCGTTGGGTCCGCCGGTGAACGACTGCCAGTTCGTGAAGACGTACTGCCCGACGTAGATCAGACCCAGGGTCAGGACGATCTGGTAGAGGCCCTTCAGGCGGAACGCAAAGGGCCCGACCAGCGCGCCGACGATTCCCCCCACCGCCGTCGCGGCCAGCAGCCACACGGGGAGCGGGAGCCCTGCGAGCGACCCCACGGCGACGGCGGTGTAGGCCCCGACCGCTACGAAGAACGCGTGCCCGAGCGAGATCTGGCCGGCGGACCCCATGAGCAGGTTCAGCCCGATGGCGCCGACGGCGTAGATCCCGCCGGTTGCGCCGAGCGACAGGAGGAAGGGGTCTGCGGTCGAGAGCGGGATGGCGACGATGGCCACGAGGAAGGCCAGCGCGGCCAGCAGCGACCACCGGCTCCGGAAGAGCCGCATCTCCTGACGGACCTCGGCGATCCGCTCGGACTGCCTGTCGGGGTCGGTGTCCTCAGGAGAGTTGCCGGCCGCCGCGGGCCGACCGGCGGGAGTGAGGCTGGTGGTCATCAGGCTCTCCGGATCTCACGGGCGCCGAACAGTCCCGTCGGCTTCACGACGAGCAGCAGGATCATCAGGATCCATGGCACCGTGGTGGCGAAGCCCGCGCCGAAGGCGTCGGGCGCGTACCCCGCCGAGTAGGTCTGGAGGAGCCCCAGCAGGACGCCGCCCGCAACGCAGCCGACCAGCGAGCCGGCTCCCCCGAGGATGAGCGCGGGCAGTGCGGCAAACGCGACCTGGTCCAGCGTGGGTACGACGCCACCGCCCACCTCGGTCGCGAACATCGTCCCGGCGAGCACGCCGGCCACCGCCGCGCAGGCCCAGGCGACCGACGAGACCACCGTGGGGTTGATGCCCTGGGCGCGAGCGGCCTCGGGGTCGGACGCGGTGGCCCGCATCGCGACGCCGATCCGAGTGCGCTGGATGAGCAGGTAGAACGCAGCCAGGAGCACGAGGCTGATCACGATCACGGCGATGTCCCGCTGGGTGATGGCAACCGAACCGATCCGCACGGTGTCCAGACCCCACGGGTCGTTGATGCTCAGCGTGAGCGGCCCCCAGATGCTGACGACGAGGGCCTGGCTGACGGTCAGCAGCCCGATGGCTGCCAGCAGGATGGCGAGGACGCCGATCTCGCCCGTACCGCGACGGGTCATGCCGCGGAAGGCGAAACGGTCGAGCAGGATGCCCAGCACGGCGCAGGCCGCCACCGCGACGATGATCGCCACCACGAAAGGCAGCCCCCAGGTCACCTGCGCGTTGTAGACCAGGTACGCCCCGACGAGCACGAATGCGCCCTGGAGCAGGTTGAAGACCCCGGTCGCCTTGATGACGATCATGAAACTCAGTGCGACCAGGGCCAGCAGACAGCCCAGGGCGACCCCCGAGACGGTCAGCTGCAGGAACGTGCTCATGGACGGATCTCCGTGGTCGCGACCGGCGGGGCCCCGGCGGCAAGGGGGGCGTCGGGGACCGGGGACGTGCCCGGAGGGCCGGGAGCGGCAGCGGTGGGACCGACGCCCAGGTAGGCCTCGACCACCCGCGGGTTGCGCTGGACCTCTTCGGGCAGCCCCATTCCGATGACCTGGCCGAAGTCGATCGCCATCACCCGGTCGGCGACGTCCATCACCAGGTGCATGTCGTGCTCGATGAGGATGATGGTGAGATCGAGTTCCTCCTGGATCGCGTGCACATAGCCGATCAGGTGTTCCGTCTCTTCCGGGTTCATCCCCGCTACCGGTTCGTCGAGGAGCAGCAGCGCGGGGTCCAGGGCCAGGGCCTTGCCGAGCTCGACCCGCTTGCGGAGGCCATAGGGCAGCTGGCCGGCCTCGGTGTACCGGATCTCGTGCAGGTCGAGCAGGTCCACGATCTCGTGGCACCGCAGCCGGGCGGCGCGCTCCGAGCCCCGGAGGCCGAACCATGAGGCTCCTGCGAGGACACCGCCCTGCATGCGGAGGTGGCGGCCGACCATCAGGTTGTCGATCACGTTCATCGAGTCGAACAGGCCGAGGTTCTGGAAGGTCCGGGCCACACCCAGGCCGGCGATGGCGTGCGGCGTCCGGCCGACCAGCTGCTGACCCGCCAGCCGGATGGAGCCGGCTGCCGGGCGGAAGAGCCCGGTGAGGCAGTTGAAGAGCGAGGACTTGCCGGCTCCGTTCGGCCCGATGACGGCGAACATCTCACCGCGGCGCACCTCGAACGCGACATCGGAGAGCGCTACGACACCGCCGAAGCGGAGCGTGAGGTCTTCGACCTGGAGCAGGACCTCGCGCGTGGCCGGGGCGATCACGGGGTGGTCCCGGCAGCGCCGGCACGCGGCCGGACGCGGTACGACCGGCGGCCCTCGTCGCCCAGGCCCAGGTAGAGATCGCGGATCGAGTCGTCGGCCAGCAGCTGTGCCCCGGTGCCCTCCCGGGCCACGCGCCGGTTCTCCAGCACGTAGGCGTGGTCTGCGATCGACAGCGCCATCATGGCGTTCTGCTCGATGAGCACCACGCCGGTCCCGGCCTTGTTGATCTCGACGATGATCTGGCGGATCTGCTCGACCACCAGCGGGGCCAGTCCCAGCGACGGCTCGTCCAGCAGCAGCAACCGCGGCGACTGCATCAGCGCCCGCCCGATCGCGAGCATCTGCTGCTCCCCGCCGGACAGCAGGCCCGCGCTGACCGAGCGCCGCTGGGTGAGCCGCGGGAAGAGCTCCATGACCTGCGCGTAGTTGCGCCGAAACTCTGCCCGGTCACGGGTGACGTGACCGCCGGCGCGCAGGTTGTCCTCCACGGAGAGCTCCGAGAAGACCCGACGTCCCTCCATGACGAGGCCGATGCCGCGCTTGACGTTCGCCCACGGGGTCGAGCGGGTGCTCACGTGACCGTCGAACCGGATCTCCCCCTGGGTGACCGCACCACCGTGGATCCCCAGCAGCCCGGTGACCGCCCGCAGCGTGGTGGTCTTGCCGGCGCCGTTGGCCCCGAGCAGGACGACGATCTCGCCGTGCCGCACGCACAGGCTGACGTCCTCGAGGGCGCGGATCGCACCGCCCCGATAGGCCACCGACAGCGCGTCCACCGAGAGCAGCGCGCCGTCGGGGGAGCGGTCCGGCGTCGGCTGACCGGCCGTCGGGACGATGGGCACCGCTGTCCTCCAGGAGAAGTTGATTAAGCAACTTCGCGGAGTGAACCGGGCTATGTGATCTCTGTCAAGCCCTGCGGGTGGGGCGCGTCACAAGCGCGGGTGTCGGCCGAGTGGTCGGCCGTCAGGGCGCAACGATCTCCGGGGAGGGCCCGGGCGGGGAGGCCGTTCCCGTGCCGGTCGGATCCCCGTCCCGGACCGGATCGTCGTTCAGACGGGGCAGGTTGAGGAACATCCGCCGCAAGAAGGACTTGAGCTGCTCGACTTCGCTCGCTTCCAGACCCTCGAGCAGGACCTGCTCCCGATGCAGCGCGAGCGGGAGGAGCTCGTCGTGCAGACGGACGCCGTCCTGGGTCAGGAAGAGCCTGCGGTGGCCGTCGGTGCGCTCGATCCCGACCAAGCCGCGCTCGGCCAGTCCAGCCACGCAACGGGACACCACGGACTTGTCCAGACCCACCACGGTGCACACCTCGACGGCGGTCGAGCCCGGGTGGTTGCCGAGAGCGGAGATCACTCGCCAGTCGTTGACGCCGACGCCGAACCGGCGCGTGTAGAGCTGGGACCCGCCCCAGGACAGGGCGTTGGACACCAACGCCAGGTAGGCCGGCGTGTACGCCTCCCGGTCGATCGTCCTCGGCAGCCGGGTGCGCTGCAGCCTCGCCTGCTCCATCCCCGGTGCACCTCCTGTGACCTCCCCGGCGGCCGCCGATGCCCGGGACGCACCTCGACATGCCGGCCGGGGCCACCATAACCTCGCACGGGCGGATGGCTGCGGACGGAAAGGCGACGATGACCGGGACGCACGTGGGCGCCCAGCTCGGACTGGGGTTGGCTGCGATCGGGCGGCCGGGCTACATCACCCCGGACCGGCACGCCGACCTGCCGGCGGACCGCTCGCCGGACGGCCTTCGGCGACGCGCGCACGAGCTGCTCGACGCGGCCGCCGGGCTCGGCATCCGCTACGTCGATGCGGCGCGCTCCTACGGCCTGGCGGAGCAGTTCCTCGGCTCGTGGCTGCGCGACCGCGCCGATCCCCCCGTCGTCGCCAGCAAGTGGGGGTACACCTACACCGCGGAGTGGCGGCCGGATGCGGTGCAGCACGAGGTGAAGGACCACGGCCGGACCGCCTTCGAGCGGCAGTACCAGGAGAGCCGCGAGCTGCTGGGGCCCTGGCTGCGCCTCTATCAGGTGCACTCGCTGACCCTGGACAGTCCGCTGTGGGTGGACCGCGCGCTGCAGCACCGCCTCGCGGAGGTCCGGGCGGACGGGGTCGAGGTGGGCTTCTCCACGTCCGGCCCGGACCAGGCCACCGCGATCCGCCGTGCCCTGGAGCTCACCGTCGATGGAGTGCCGCTGTTCCGCAGCGTGCAGTCGACGTGGAACCTGCTGGAGCGCTCCGCCGCCGGGGCGCTGTCCGAGGCGCACTCCGCCGGGCTGCGGGTCGTGGTCAAGGAGGCGCTGGCCAACGGCCGGCTGACCGGCCGGGGAGCCGCCGCCGGCACAGCCCTGGCCGAGGTCGCCCCTGCCGCGTTCGCCCGACGCTGGGGGGTGGGCCTGGACACGGTCGCGATGGCTGCAGCGCTGGCCCAGCCGTGGTGCGACGTCGTCCTCAGTGGGGCAGTCAGAGTGGACCAGTTGGCCGACAACGCGGCAGCGCGGACCCTTGCGCCCGACCTCGACACGAACGCGTTCCCTGAGCCGCAGGACCCCCGTAGCTACTGGGCGGCACGCGGTCGCCTGTCTTGGGCCTGACGGGGTTGCGGACGGCCCAGGACGAGCGGCGCAGACTTGCCGGAACCGACCGCAGCTGTCCGCTCCTGTGCTTCCGTGGACGTCACGGCTCCTCGACCCGCTGTCCTCGTCGGCATGGGACGCGGGTCCCCCGACGCCACCTCCGCCGGCAGGAGCCACAGGTTGCACCGGGCCCGTTCTTCCGGCGTGCAGCTGGTCTTCGAGCAGCTACCGCTGATCCGGTCCCGTGACGGTCACCGGCACCGCGCCGTGTCGGGCAACAGCGGCACCCGCCTGGACCCCGGCCTCGTCGTCACCATGCCGGCCGGGGCGCTGGTCGACGACCACGCGGGCACCGTGACGACCTCCGTGCTGTGGCTCGTCAGCCCTGGCCGAGCCGGCGGGCCAGCTCCTCGAGCCGCGCGATCCGCTGCTCCATCGGCGGATGGGTGGCGAACATGGAGGCCATGCCCGCGCCGCGGAACGGGTTGGCGATCATCAGGTGGCTCTGGCTGACCAGCCGGTCCTCCTGTGGCAGCGGCCGCGCGGTGACGCCCAGCTCGAGCTTGCGCAATGCGCCGGCCAGGGCCAGCGGGTCGCCCGAGAGCTGGGCCCCCGACGCGTCGGCCTGGAACTCGCGGCTGCGGCTCACCGCCATCTGCACCAGGCCGGCGGCGACCGGGCCGAGCACGACCAGCAGCAGGCTGCCGAGCACGTTGCCGCCGCCCCGGTCGTCGGAGCGCCCGCCGAACAGCGAGGCGAACATCGCCATGTGCGCCAGGTAGGTGATGACCGTGGCCATCGCACCGGCGACCGAGCTGATCAGGATGTCCCGGTTGTAGACGTGCGACAGCTCGTGGGCCAGCACGGCCCGCAGCTGCCGCCGGTCGAGCAGCTCGAGGATGCCCTGGGTGCAGCACACCGCGGCGTTGCGCGGGTTACGCCCGGTGGCGAAGGCGTTGGGCTGGTCGGTCGGGCTGACGTACAACCGCGGCATGGGCTGCCGTGCCTCGGTCGCGAGTTCCCGGACCATCGCGTACAACTCCGGCGCCTGGGTCTCGGTGACCGGGAAAGCCCGCATGGCCCGCAGGGCCAGCTTGTCGGAGTTGAAGTAGGCGTACCCGTTCACCGCGAGGGCGATGAGCAGGGCGATGAAGAGGCCGCTGCGGCCACCCACGAGAGCGCCGGCGGCCAGGATGACCCCGCCCATCAGGCCCAGCAGCAGGGCGGTCTTCAGACCGTTGGTCCAGCGGTGCACGCCCGCACAACGCCCGCCCCGGGGCACCCGTTCCCCTCGCGGCGCGAGCGCTCGGGTCAGGGCAGGCCGGCCTCTGCGGGTTCGGTCGCCGTGCGTCGGCGACGGGTCCGGTCGGGTCGGTTCACCGCGCACGTAGCCTGGAGCGCTGGAGGTACCTCATCAGATGACCGGCACCAGCAGTTCCACGCCCCTGTCCGACGATGCTTCGCTCTCTGCCCCGGGTGGGTTGGTGAAGAGTGTGGTGGCCCTGGATCGGGTGGTGATCCGGTTGGCGGGTGATTCCGGTGATGGGATGCAGTTGACCGGTGGTCGGTTCACGTC